>JAQFVO010001096.1 GCA_027942505.1 Endozoicomonas sp.
AGGAAAAGATCAGTGGTAACGCCGGGACGCTGGCGGGGCAGCGGGGGTTTAACAGCCGGTTCGACTTTTTTGTCAGCGACGACCAGGACGCCCATGCGCTGCTTGAAGCGTCAGTCGGGAATCTGGCCAGCAAGGAACGTGGGCAGCTAACAGATGTCCGCCTGATTGAGACAGGGGTTAATGAGCAGGGCGAGAAGCTGTTTCAGACGACGTTCGTTGGTAAAAAAGGCAAGCCTCAGAACTTTGGCCTGCCTTCTACCAAGGCGCAACTGGCTACGCAAGTCAGGGCGATGAACGTCAGTTACGGTATTGTTGACCACCTGGCCGCAGCGGGGATCGGTATCCAGACCAGACCGGACGGGCAAAAAGTTCTGGTTAATGAAAAGGGCAAAACGCCCGAGTTTGACCCCGAGCAGCAACAGGTTGTTGCCGAGCTTGACACTGCCGCTAAGGATTCACTAGGGGTCGGTATTCAGGACATTATTGATAACCCGCCACAGCAAGTGGTTCAGGACGCGCTGGCAGCGGAGGATGTTGATCCACCGCAGGGGCTGGCTTATGAGGGGATGCCTGCGGGTGAACGATCGCCGAAGCCGCGCAACCTGGGGGAATTTTACCAAAGAGAGTTTGCGGGCACCAAGGCGTCCATAGAACGTGGGATCGAGGCGGTCAATAACCTCCCTCACATCAAGGCATATAATGCGGAAGGCGGCGGCTTTAAAGGGAGCGTTGCAGGGACGGCTAATGTATTGGGCCAAGCTGCTAAAGACCTTGCGAGTATACCAGGTGAAGCGAAGAAAGGGTTGCGGTGGGTCGGGGGTAAACTTAGCGACGCGACAGGTTTTGTGGCCGAGCATGTGTCCCGAGGATATAACAACGAGAGCGCACGACCAGCGGAACAACCTGCGGGGCCTGAACCAGAGTCTGAGACTGAGCAGTCCGAACAGGAACAAGGACCGGCAAACAACAATACCAACCCTGAAACCACTGAGAAAACTACTGAAACCACCGAAAAAGTTACTGAAGAAATTACTCAACCTGAAACAAGTCCACGACGCCGTGCAGCTATTTTCGCCAGCCAGATTCAGGCATCGGGTGGAGATATGAGCGACGCTAATACGCAGAAGATGTATCAGTCGTTACTTAACCCCCAGACCTCGGCGGGTATCTCTGCCGAGGCAGCGCGGCTACTGACTGAGCAGCGGGCGCTCAGGAAAGAGGCCAACGAAGCGGCACAGGCGCAGGCTGAACGGAACCAGGCCACGATCAGCAATTTCTCCAAGCGGTTCTCCGAGATTCAAATGGCCAATATGGGCTTTGCTAACCCGGAAGATATTAACTACAACGTCATTGATACTGCCGCCAAAAACAAAGCTCTTTTGGCCATGTCGGGGTTGCCGACCGACATTAATGCCATGAACGATACTCAGCTGGCTCGCTATCTGGATATGGTGGAGAAGAGCATGAGGGCTAACAATAAATCCACAGGCGGTATCTTCAGTTCTGGAAAAACAAACACCCGGGGTACTCTGTCGAACGACATCATCCCAACTGAAATTGCTGCGGAAAGTTTCTTTAACAGCCGGACTCCTGAGGCTCAGAATGCTATGATAGAGGAAGCTGGTAGCCTGGAAGCTGCTGTCCGCATGATCGCGGAAGACTTCAAGAAAGAATTAGCAAAAGCCGACTGAGCCAAGGATGGGTAATGAGCTTTCTGAAACGATTTGCTGACGCCGAAAATATAAGCATTACTGATAACTCGGGTGATTTCCTCAACCGCTACAAAGACGCCGAGCGCAATTACATTACGGACGATGGCCGTTGGGAAATCCTCGATGGCGACACGATCCGCGATGTCGCCAGCGGCAAGTCCTATCGTCTTGCCGGTTCTAATGCCGCCGAGACACCCAAGGATTTTAAGGGTGAACTAGGGCAGTATGGCGGTATCGAAGTCAAAAACCGCCTGCTCGATATTGCTAATTCCCGTGGTCTCAATATCGAAGCGTCCGGGGAGTACGGCAAGTACGGTCGTGAAGTGGTCCGTTACCTTGACAATGACGGGGTTGATATCGGCGGCGAGCTGGTCAGACAGGGGCAGATATTCCGCGACTTCGATCCAGCAGGCCGGTACGCCGACGAGCAGTACATGGCCAACCTGGATGCACGAGACCCGTCGCCTGAATATCAGCAGGAAACCAACCAGCGTTATTTGGCAACTAACACACCCCAACCTACCTACCACCCCAACTTCAGAAACACA
>JAQFVO010001135.1 GCA_027942505.1 Endozoicomonas sp.
GACTTTATGCCGGATTCTAATTTCATAAAAACTCTGTCCTTCACCTCTTTTTCCTCAAGAGAAGTACAGTCGAAAATGATGGGTTTATAGCTTGTAGATTTTGATACGTTCAGGAAAGCAGCTTCTCCAGACATAAGTTTTTCAGGGATAATAATGCTATTGCCCACAGGTTGATGATGAAATTGTCGTTGAATACGATGTTGCGATAGTCGATTCATAAGGGAGCGGCTCATGGCCATCGTTTTAACAAGTTTTATGTAGCCCTTTGAAAATCGTGTATCCTGATCATATTTTTCATCTGTTCCGATATAAAGTTTTTGGGGACTTAGAGGATAAGACTCAAGCATTAATTTTACCTGGCTTTGTAACTGATAAGAGTCAGTGCGCCCTGAGAATATCTGCAAGATGCTCAATAGTGCATATTTCAGAAATGGAGGAGCACTATGGTAAAGATCACATAGCCAGTTCAGATAGTGTACATCGATCTCGTTTTCTTGCATCAAGTCGCATAAATGCCGCAGATGTTCTTTGGTGAAATTAGAACACGAATCACCCCAGTAATTTGAAATATTCGAAGCACTTTTTTCTATGATACTTTCCCAGTCTTTTAGATGTTCACCAAACTGATAAAACATTTGTGGTGATAATAGTATCCACCAGCCATCCGGCAATATAATTGCTGCATGGTATTTTTTACGACTGCTCAATTCAGGACATCTGTTAAAGGCAGAATAGTTATTTTTAAGTTGGTGCATAACCTCTGTTGAAACTGATTGATTATTGACAATCTGGTTCTTAAGTTTTTTTATGTCATCTATAACTGCCTGGTGTAAATCACGATTACCTGTCGATGAAGCGGTGAACTGGCTGCAAACTGCATACCTCCTTGTAGAACCGCCTGTCGATAAAGAGATGAATTGACCGGGACGTACAGATTCTCCTGTGACAGGTAGCATCAGCACAGAGCAGTCCGGTTGACGATAATCCCCCCAGTCGGGTTCTGTAATATCGGAACTGTTTTGTCCGCCACCACCAAGCTGGTATTGCCGCCAGGTGAGGCCGCCGTCAGGGCTGATCTCAGCAAAACTGTGCGAAGCGTTCTGGATCTGCAGGGCTGGAACACCCCAGTAGTGGCAGAGCATCTGGAAGATCATCGCCTTGTGTCGGCAAGTCCCTTGTTTGTTGCTGAGCATATTCAGCAAAAGCTGTTCACCCTGTCCGGTAACATTTTGGGTAGCGGAAAATGTATCCAGCCAATCCATCAACGCCCTGAGTCGTTGGGGGATATCCTCAATCTCATCAATGGCTCGCAGCTCTGCATAGACTTTGCAGGTATTCGGAGCAAAAATGTGCTTTTCGAAAAGATTTTCAAACCGTTGACTGGATAATCCCTCTTGCAACAGCACCGATTCGCCCGGTTCCAGTTGGGTAAAATAGGTTTGATCGGCG
>JAQFVO010001138.1 GCA_027942505.1 Endozoicomonas sp.
TGGCCAGACAGTGCTTTGGTGAGGGTGAACTGGCGGCGTTGCCCCCGGGCATCGAACCGTTGTGGACGGGGGTAATCCAGCGGCAGGTTGAGCGGTTCCAGTCCGGCCAGTTGCTGCTGCCACCACCGGCTTTGACGTTCCGCCAGGTTTTCCTGCCAAATCTCCTGCTGCCACAGAGTGAAGTCCAGATAGTTGATGGACAAAGGCGGTAGCAGAGCTGCCATAGCGCTTTTATCGGCGACCCTGGCCTGGTAGAGCTGGGCCATCTCCTGGCACAGAATATCCAGCGACCAGCCATCCACGGCGATATGGTGGAACAGGAGCAGCAGCACCTGAAACTCTCCGGCATCAAACAGAACCATCCGCAAGGGGGAATCCCGGCTCAGGTCAAAGGGGGTGCTGATCACCTCTGCCATGGCATCGTCCAGCGCTTCGCGAGTCAATACACGACGTTCGACGCTCAATGGTTCGTTGCTCACTTGTTGTGTCCGCCGTCCATCATCATCCATGAAGAAGCGAGTACGCAAAGCGAGGTGTCGATCGGTCAGCAGCTCCATTGCCTTGATCAGTTGTTCGCCATCGGCCTCGTTATGCAATCGCAGCAGCAAAGGAACATGATAGGCCGATGCCTCCTGCTCGAACTGTGCGATAAACCACAGCCGTTGCTGAGCAAACGACATTGGGCCATGTGTCAGTTCTCGGGCTGGAATTGGTGCTATTTGTCGCGTCAGCTGCGGTGCCAGATCGGCGATTGTCGGGTACTGGAATAGCAGAGCCACCGGCGCTGCTACCGACAGTTCATTACTGATCTGCTGACACAGTCGGATGGCCAGCAGCGAGTCACCGCCCAGGTAAAAGAAGTTGTCGTGAATACCTACCTGCTCAACGGCCAGCAACGACGCCCAGAGCTGGCATAATCGGGCTTGAGTCGCATTGGATGGAGCAACGTAGTCGTCAGTAACCTGCAGCTCCGGCTCTGGCAGTGCCCGGGTATCCAGTTTGCCGTGAGCAGTCACAGGGAAGTGATCCACGGCTGTGTAAGCCACAGGCACCATATAGCCGGGGAGTTTCTCTCTCAGCTGCTCTTGCAGCGTCGATGCAGCCTGTGGCTGTTGCGCCATATACCAGGCGACCAGGTAATCATACTGGTACGGATTGCTACTTGATACTTTCTGGCGTGAACGGGGCAATACCACAGCCTGAACGATCCCCGGCAGGGTCAGCATGGTTTGCTCTATTTCTGCCGGTTCGATACGGTGGCCGCGAATTTTGACCTGGTGATCGGTACGACCGATGTACTGTAACTCACCATTATCCTGCCACTGTACCCGGTCGCCGGTGCGGTAGAGCCGATCGTAATCCAGACTGAGATCTTCTGGTGATGCGAACGGATTGTTGATAAAGGCGACTTCGGTCAGGTCTGGTCGGCCCAGGTAGCCCCGGGTCACTCCCGCTCCGGCTATATACAGTTCACCGG
>JAQFVO010001149.1 GCA_027942505.1 Endozoicomonas sp.
ACAACTTTGGTCTCACTTCATGTCTGGCAAGAATGTAATTGACTTTTGAGTCAATTATCAAATAGAGAGAGCACCCACAAAAATTCATGGAAAATGTGGTTGAGCCGGTCGATAATTCGGGTTTTCTCAGGTTGGATTAAAATATTCGTATTCAGAAAGGTCAGGATTTTTTTGGTAAATAATGTGCTGTTATTGGTTTTGACAATCATTTTCAGACCTTCATCGTGTACCCTCTGAATAATATTTATAAATTGGTCGATTTCCCAACCATCAGAAGATTCATCATCGGTCATGATAAACTCCAGAACAACAGCCTGATGTTGTGTTTTGGATAAATCCTGACAATAGTAATCGGAGCTAAACATCTCCTCTCCTGGCAAGATGGGGGCACCCACCCTGCGTATCTGGTCAGCTGAAATGTTCAGTGCCCGGGCAATATCAACTAATGATACAGGCTGCTCGGTGATCACTCCTGCTGCTTTGTTACCTTCGTACTGACCAAGTCGTGACAACTCGTCGCCAGCCTGAACTTCCGGACACTGCCACCACTGGGAACGGCAGCTGTCTCCCTGCAAATTACTGAGGCTAAGAAAGTTATGGGCTCTCTTATCTAAGGGATCAAGAAAATCCGGCATTGAATTTCTGACAGGAATACGGTTGTTGGAGCTGGCCATGACGGCTATGTTATCAGTCATCGCTCGTCGCATTGTTTTAGCCAGAAACATTTGTGCGCATCCCGTATCACTGTTGATATCGTCGAAGACGACCAAGTCCTTATCGGCAAGTATGTTGTTGATATCGCAATGCCATTGCTTCAGGTTCCCATGGAGTTTATTTATTATGTCAGCTACTGTTGCTGCATCTATATACAGAGTTTTGACGCCGTGTTCGGCCGCTTTTTTAGCAACCGCTACGCAAAGATGCGTTTTACCTATACCTGCTAATCCGCTCAGGAATAGTCCCATAGGCTTTTTGTGTGAAGGTTCAACGGTGCCGTCAATCACCGCGTGTGTGAACTTCAAGGCAGTGATTTTCATTAATTCCTGCTGTGATGAGGATGATTCGAAACGATCGAAATCGGAATCAAAATGTTCGACAGGAAAGGGTGAAGCGTTTTCCAACGGCACTGCTGCCAGAGCCTGTGAAGCAGGCATCAGCGGTAGCCGATGCCATGCTTTATCGCGCTGCAATGCTAAACCTTCCCAACGCAACGGGCTATAGCGAAGCGCTGACGTTATACCGACAATGGGGTGGTCATCAGGCACGGTATCGTTGGTCAGTTGGGCATAACCCCACTCTCCCCGTTCGATAGCAGCCATGGTTGCGGAATTTTGAGGCTCATTATAGCCATCAATCAACATTTCTTTGACTTGATCGTAGGTTTTCGGTTGAACAAACAGATCTGGGCAAAACCCCAGGTAGAGATTGTGTCCGCTGCTGTTCTGCCCGGTGCATATCAGATTAAAGCCCATATCATCACCAGAATGATGCTTCTTACTGTAACGGTCGACACCGGCAATATAAAGGATATCACCCTCTTTGATATCAGCTTCTGATAGATTCTTTCCCATTAGATTAGAGCAAAGCGATGACTGGGAAGAAAACCGAAGATTATCAAACAGACGGTGAAGAGGGTTGACTAAATCAATCGGTTGTAAATCCCCACAATCAGCTGGTAAGGGCGTTTCAGGTGAAATAGCTCTGACGAATAATGAGCGAGCAATTCTGAACTTAGAGGCTGGAGCAGCAAAGATGTTGTTGAATTCGTCAGTACCAATAATGGTTTCGATGGCTCGATACTGACAGGCCAGCAAGGTTGTTGCACAGTCAGCAACAGTAGGGCCATGAAAAAAAGCACTCAGGCACTCACTGGGTGAATGACCGTTATCTTTTGTTACAAAGCTGTCTTTGTAGGTACGGTCAAAATAGTTCGGCAATGAGTGCAGTCC
>JAQFVO010001291.1 GCA_027942505.1 Endozoicomonas sp.
AAATTACTCGTTATCCAGCATAATCTTAACCTTGCCATGCTCTTTCAGGCTGGCAAGATACTCTTCAAAGATCATCCGACCGTTGCTATTGGCAATAAACTGGCCCAGAGTTTTCAGCTCTTCCTCCATCACGGCACTATCACCAGGATAGACACCGCTCAGAGCAACCACTGCGTAATCACCGCCAGGCAACGCCACGGAGTCGTAAACGACCCCCTGACCCGGGTCAGGCAATTTGAACGCTGCACGCAGTAGCGGTACCGGCACATCGGCCATGTTCCGAGTACTTTTATCACTCGTGACCAGTGCCAGCTGCTGCTGCCCGGCCAACTGAGGCAGAGTACTGCCAGCTTCCAATGAGGCAATCATTTCTGCTGCCTGACTGGCCAGCCGGTTTTCAACAGCGCGGTTTTGCACGGTGGTGGCAATGCTTTCGCGCACCTGCGCCAGGGGAATCGGCTGCGGCTTCTGATGCTCACGAACTCTGACGACAACGGCCTGTTCAGGCGTTAATTCAATCAGATCACTGTTAGCCCCCAGGCTCAACACATCTTCACTGAATGCAGCGGCGGCAACGCGTGGGTCTGAGGCAATGCCCGAGGCTGCACCATTGCGACCAAACGGTTCGCTGGTCATGATAGTCAGACCAAGCTGCTCAGCCGGCTGAGCCAGGTCTGCTGCCTCAAAGCTGATGTCCGCCAGCTCTCTGGATTGCTCCAGAAACAGCGAATCAACTTCGCTATGCTTCAGGGCCAGCTCGATGGACTGACGCATTTCGCCAAGCGAAGGCACCTCCGTTTCGCCTCTGGCAGTCACTTGCAAAATCTGCAAACCAAAATCAGTCACGATAGGCTCAGACACCTCACCAACGGCCAGGTCGGCCACCGCAGCATCAAACTCATCACCGAAAAAGCCTGGCTCAACCGCGCCCAGGTCACCACCTCTGGCGGCAGTGGTGGCATCATCTGAATAGGTAGTGGCCAGTTCGGCAAAGTCCGCGCCGGCTTGCAGTTGTGCCAACACGTCACCGGCTCTTGCCTGCGCCTGTTCAACAGTGCGCTGCTCACCGGTCTGAATAAGAATCACCGACACCCGGGCATCATTACCTGACTCTTGCTGCAGCTGCTCCACGCGGTAACGATACTCCGCTTCAATATCCTCGGCAGCGACGTCAACGCTGTCGGCAAGGGTATTCTTGTTCAGTTGCACATAATCCACCACCACCTGCTCAGGGGTCATAAACTGACCGGCATTGGCATCGTAGTAGGCCTTGATCTCTTCCTCAGAGACGGTAACACCATCACGCACCGCATCAGCGGCCAGAACGACCCAGGACAGGTCACGGGTCTGACCTTCGAGGGTACGCAACTGCTTGAGCTCCTCGGTGGTGATAAACTCAGTGCCAGCAACGCCGGCACGCATCTGCTGCAGCAACGTATCCTGACGCATGGCTTCCTTGAAATGTAACGGCGTCATGCCAAAGCTGCGCACCATCATCTGAAAACGTTCAGGATCAAACCGGCCATTTTGCTGGAACTGTTCCATGCTCACGATGAGTTGATCCACCTGCGCCGTGCCCACGCCCATTTTGTGATCCTCAGCATTTTGCAACAGCAGCTGACGGTCAATCAGCGCCTCAAGAACCGAGCTTTGCAGCAACTGCTCATCAAGCGTAGCCGGGTCAAACTGAGTGCCCATCTGCTGGATCAAGACCCGGCGTTGCTGGTCAACCGCCTGGGCCAGCTCAGTCTGTGTGATCTCCTGACCATTGACCGTGGCAACTTCAGGATTGTTCGGGTTGGGCGCCAGCGTCTCCAGACCCGTAATGGCCATCATAAAAGCGATAATGCCGACGACAACAAACGTCACCCAGCTTTTCGCTTTGTCCCTCATCGATTGCAGCATAGTAACCTCAGGCACCAGGGCTCAGCACTGACCACCCTTTGTAGTTGAACCCTGCTCTTGCCCCCTGTGGAGAAGACCGGGATGAAAAAAAAAGCGCATCATCGGATGCGCTTTACGGTGGATCGGCCAACAGGCTCCCTTTAATGATTCGTATGGGACCTGGCTACGTCCACCTGCTGAAACGAAGCCGGTTTATGGCTTGAGAAAACCAGACCGGATCAACGTCAGTTCACTGCATCCTTGAGAGCTTTACCAGCCTTGAAGCCAGGAATTCTCGCTGCAGAAATTTCAATTGGCTCGCCGGTCTGTGGGTTACGGCCGGTACGAGCAGCGCGCTCTTTCACAGAGAAAGTACCAAAACCGACCAGCACTACCTGCTCACCATTTTTCAGAGCACCAGTGATAGAGCTAATCACGGCATCCAGGGCTCGACCAGCAGCAGCTTTAGAAATATCCGCAGATTCAGCGATAGCATCAATAAGCTCGGACTTGTTCACTCTATTCCCCTTCTAAGTAGGATGCGTTTCAAACATTAACTGAGGATAGACACAGAAAGCAGTGTGGCAACTGACTCGTTCGCCGGTGCCTGTCATCTACCCGATCCGGAGCGCCGGTAATGCTGCGGTATTTTCCTCGGAAAAACAAGCATCACACAAGCCCCATAGTACCTAACAGTCTGCCTCCCGCCGGCCACTGACATCATGCTCAGGACTCACCGCGCCGACAGAAAGTCTTTTCGTACCAGTCGCGCAAAGCAAATGATAAGAGCGGGCAGTATGAGTTCTGACAACCTGCCGTCAAGCAAATTGTGCAATGATAAGCCGGCCGCCACCCTTGCACACCGATCCGCAAGGGAGCACATATCGGGAAGGCAGCACGTTAACTGTATTTCCTGTCTGGAGGGTCAGAGCAGATCACTGGTACAGACGTCCTGAATGCGGCACCTCTGTACAGCTACTCAGGAATAGCCAATGGCGCTCTTCGCATGAGACCACAGTCGTTTATTGACTCTGATTCTGGCAGACCACACTCCTGACCCGAAGCAGAGCCAATTTATACCAATCGCCCGACAGTGCTGTCAACAACAGAATCGACCGCAAAGGCCCGTCATTACTGAACAACTGCCCAATAATGATCAATTATCAGGCAGTTGTCAGGTGTAGATCAGTGGGTATTGACGCGCTCATCAGTGATGGCTTGCGACTGCTGCTCCTGGTCAGTCACGCTGAGCGTTTTCTTCGTCAGTGCTTCTGGCATATACGACAGCGCCATTTCCAGCACTTCATCAATCCACTGCACCGGCACGATATCCAGATCGGCCTTGATATTGTCAGGGATCTCCTTCAGGTCACGACGATTCTCTTCAGGAATCAGTACCCGCTTGATACCGCCACGGTGGGCAGCAAGCAACTTCTCCTTCAGACCGCCGATGGCCAGCACCTGGCCCCTGAGGGTAATTTCACCGGTCATGGCCACATCGGCCCGGACGGGAACACCAGTCAGGATCGACACCAGCGCGGTGCACATACCAATGCCGGCACTGGGGCCATCTTTGGGTGTAGCGCCTTCAGGGACGTGGATATGCAGGTCATTTTTCTGGTGAAAATCCGGGTCAATACCCAGCGTCTCGGCCCGGGAGCGAACCACGGTCAAAGCAGCCTGAATGGACTCTTGCATAACATCACCCAAAGAGCCGGTCTTGATGATCTGCCCTTTACCCGGCACCGCCACCGACTCGATGGTTAACAACTCACCACCAACCGAGGTCCAGGCCAGCCCGGTTACCTGACCGATCTGATCCTTCTCTTCTGCCCGACCATAGGTGAACTTGCGCACACCCAGGAAGTCTTCCAGACAGTCGGTGTTCAAGACGCTCTTGCGCCCTTCTTCGGCCAGCGCCTCCTGTTTCACTGCACGACGGCAGACTTTGGCAATCTCCCGCTCCAGGCCACGCACGCCGGCTTCGCGGGTGTAGTAGCGGACAATGTCCAATACGGCCGCATCATCAAACGACAGCTCATCTTTTCTCAGGCCACTGCGTTTGACCTGCTTGGGGATCAGGTAGCGCTTGGCAATATTGAGTTTTTCATCCTCGGTGTAACCCGGGATACGGATCACTTCCATCCGGTCGAGCAGAGGACCGGGAATATCCATGGAGTTAGAGGTGCAGACAAACATCACGTCAGACAGGTCATAGTCCACTTCCAGATAGTGGTCATTGAACGAATTGTTCTGCTCCGGATCGAGCACCTCTAGCAAAGCAGAGGCAGGATCGCCGCGCATATCCGCGCCCATCTTGTCGATTTCATCGAGCAGAATCAGTGGATTTTTCACCTCGACCTTGGCCATCTTCTGAATCAGTTTGCCGGGCATGGAACCAATATATGTACGTCGGTGACCTCTTATTTCAGCCTCATCACGGACACCACCCAGAGCCATGCGGACAAATTTTCGGTTGGTTGCCCTGGCCAGTGACTCACCGAGAGACGTTTTGCCGACTCCGGGCGGGCCCACCAGGCACAGCACAGGACCTTTGAGTTTGCGTACCCGTTTTTGCACTGCAAGGTACTCAAGGATTCGCTCTTTGACCTCTTCCAGACCGTAGTGATCTTCTTCCAGAATATTCTGGGCACGCTTCATGTCATGGCGCACTTTACTGCGTTTTTTCCACGGCGCAGCCAGCATCCAGTCGATATAACCGCGCACCACCGTGGCCTCGGCCGACATCGGCGACATCATCTTCAGTTTCGCCAGTTCGCTAAGCGTCTTGTCGCGGGCCTCGGCGGTCATTCCGGCATCGTCAATACGCGCTTTGAGCTCTTCAAGCTCATTGGGCGCGTCATCCATATCGCCCAGCTCTTTCTGGATGGCTTTCATCTGCTCGTTGAGATAGTACTCTCGCTGACTGCGCTCCATTTGCTTCTTGACGCGGCCACGAATTTTTTTCTCCACCTGGAGAAAATCCATCTCACCCTGCATAATCCCGATCAGGTATTCCAGCCGGTCGCCCAGGTCTTCGATATCGAGCATTTTCTGCTTGTCTTCGATTTTCATGGGCATGTGGGCGCTGATGGTATCCACCAGCTTGCCCGGGTCCTTGATCCCCGACAGCGAGCTGAGCACCTCGTTCGGCACCTTTTTGCTCAGCTGCACATACTGTTCAAACTGTGACATCACAGAACGGACCAGCAGTTCGCTCTCACGATCACTGATCTGCTCAGAGTGTTGCTCTGATACCTGAGCCTTGACCAGCCCATCCTCGTCAAAAATGGCATCAATCCTTACGCGAGTCTCCCCTTCCACCAGTACTTTCACAGTGCCATCGGGCAGTTTGAGCAGTTGCAAAATGCTGGCAACGGTACCCACCGGGAACAGGTCATCTATTTGTGGGTCGTCAGTCTGGGCATTTTTTTGTGCCACTAATAAAATGCGCTTGTCGCCTGACATGGCAAAATCAAGTGCCTGGATGGATTTCTCCCGACCGACAAAAAGCGGGATCACCATATGCGGATAAACCACAACATCACGCAGGGGCAACAAAGGCAGCTCATAGCGTTCAGATGGTTGCAGGGTATCTTTATTATCCATAGCTCAGCCCCTTTATAGTTACGACCAGCAAGCCGGTGCTGTCCCGGGCTTACTGTGAAAAAATCATGCCAATGCCTCTAGTGATAGAAAAGCCGGTTGCTGACATAGTCAAATGCAAACAACATACACAATGCCCTCATCACAGCATTAAAAAGAGAACACACGCTCCTGTTTGAACAGTTAGCGATTAATCACTTGAAACACAGTACAAAAAAAAATTTTCAAACTCGTTACGCTGTCTAAG
>JAQFVO010000002.1 GCA_027942505.1 Endozoicomonas sp.
GTACTCCGGTAAAAATAAGGGAGGCTCTGGCATGAGCCAATTTGGTGAATATATCGATTCCTATTATCAAGTCACCGGGCATTCAATACCGCTTCAGCCTGCTCTGAACGAAGACGTCACTGCTGATGTCTGTATTATTGGTGGTGGCATGACCGGCTTCAATGCCGCCATCGAATTGCGCAAGCGCGGGTTTGAGGTAGTGGTGCTGGAATCGGGTCGAATCTCCTGGGCGGCTTCGGGTCGTAATGGTGGGCAGTGTCTGGCGGGGTACTGTCTGGGCTTGCGTGAGGTGGATGAAACCTTTGGCCCCGAGTGGGGCAAGCAGTTGTGGGACCTCTCCTGTGAATCTCTGGATATTGCGCGCGAGCGGATCAGCGAGTTCAATATCGACTGTGACTTTCAACACGGCTACATTGAGCTGGCCAACAAGCCCAGTCAGGAAAAAGAGCTTAAGTCCTGGTTGGAGTTGAAGCAGACGCGTTACGACTATCCCAGCGTCAGCTGGTGGGACAGTGACAAAATCTGTGAGGTGACGTCGTCAGAGAAATACCTGGGCGGTCTGTTTGATAGCAACAGTGGCCATATGCATCCGCTGAACTACACCCTGGGGCTGGCCCGGGCTGCAATCGAGCTGGGTGCACGGGTTTATGAGAACAGTAAGGCCATCAAGATAAGCAAAGGCCAGCCAAACGTGATCAAAACCGAACAGGGCTCCGTCAGGGCCAGGCAGGTGCTGTTGGCCTGCAATGCCTATATTGATGGTCTTGATCGCAAGGCGGAAAGCAAGGTGTTACCGGTTGTCTCTTACATTGCGGTAACTGAGCGACTGGGCGACCGACAGCCGATCACCAATCGAATGGCTATGTCGGATCTGAACAGCAGTCTTGACTATTTCCGCCCGACGGCTGACGATCGAATTTTGTTCGGAGGTGTTAATCATCCGTTCAATGGTGAGTACAGCGATACCCGCGAGCGTCTGCGTCAGCGGATGTTAAAAGTGTTCCCGCAATTGCATGATGTGGAAATGGATTACCACTGGGGCGGACTGTTTGCCGTTACCCGGGAGTACATGCCTCATATCGACCATCTCGGTAACGACATCTACACAGCTCACGGTTATACCGGTCACGGTGTGGCGCTGACCAATATTGCCGGGCGTGTTGTGGCTGAGGCGATGGCTGGTATGGCTGAGCGTTTCGATGTTTTCTCCCGCATTAAGCACAAGTGGATTCCCACCCCGAAAGTGCTGCGGGTGCCGGCACTGGCCATGGCGATCTGGAAGGCTGAGCTGGAAGATTC
>JAQFVO010000069.1 GCA_027942505.1 Endozoicomonas sp.
GGTATTGGCCTGTTCACCTTTACGCCGCTAATGAACAGTGACATAGATTACTCCTTTGATGAGTTCAAACCGGTGGCGGAAATTAGCCAGGACGAATTCATTATCTATGCCAACCCGGCAGCCACCGGTATTCGCTCCATGGATGATATGTTTGCTTACGCCGAAAAGGACTTGCTGGTCTATGCCAGTAACCCTCCGGGGGGCACCACGCACCTGCTGGAAACAGCACTGTTTAAAATGGCTGGTATCGATAATGCGGAAAGCCTCACCGGTAACAGCGTGGAAAACCTGACAGCCCTGCTTGGTGGTCATGCCCAGGTAGCGGCGGTGCCGGCTACCATCGGTGCACCTTATGTTGATGACGGCACGCTGATTCCCATCGGTGTTTTTTCTGATAAAGCCTATACCGGCCATAAAGGATTTACGGTACCGTCTATTAAAGAAAAATACGGCTATGACATTGTTTTTCAGTCAGTCAACTTTCTGGTAGTAGATCATGAGGTCAGTGATCATGTGGTCAACTATTACCACAACAAGATCAGCAGTATTTATGATGATCCGCAGTTCCAGCAGGAAGCAAAGCGGATAGGGCCTTTACCATTCACGGGAACACCGGAGCAGCTGAGAGATAAAGTGGAAAGCCTGTCTGAGACCATGACACGGCTTGTGCCGCTGGTAACCGGATAACTGTAAGAAATAAAACAATATTTTCCCCATCTAAATTAACTGACCGGAGTCGGTTGAATGGTTATTAAATTACCGTCAAATTTAACCTCTGGCTGTCTGTGCCTGGTTGCTGCTGTTTTTCTATGGCTGGTGATCCCTGAGCAGATATCCCTGATCAATAACAATGCGTTTATTGATGCCCGTTTTGTTCCAAAAATTCTCGCTGCTGTGATTGGTCTGTGTGGCATGATTCTGGTAGCACAAAGTCGTATGTCCAGTGACCGATACCTCAAGTTTGATCTGGCCACTGAGCTGCGAGCCTTGCGCTATGTTGTCGTGGTTATTGCTTTTGCCTACCTGCTGCCGGTTATTGGTTTTATTCCGGCCTCTTTGTTGTTGGGACTTATTACCCTGCTACTGTCGGGATGCCGCAAGCGTAATTACTACCTGATCGTCACCGGCCTGGTCTTTTTTCTTTATGCTGTGTTCAGTTTTGTCCTGCAAATCAGACTACCTTAAAGGAGCTGTATCATGATGGAATATCTTGTCGGGGCATTGGCTCAGCTGATGACTTTTGAAACCCTGCTGTTTATGAATATCGGCATTATGGTGGGGATCGTGTTCGGGGCCATTCCCGGCCTGAATGGTAACCTGGCCATTACCGTGCTGTTACCTTTTACTTTTATCATGTCGCCTGTCAACGCGATGTTAATGCTCACCTCGATCTTTTTTGCTGCAAACTTTGGCGGGTCGATCAGTTCTATCCTGATCAATACGCCGGGAACCAATGCTGCCGCAGCTACCTTGCTGGACGGTTATCCGCTGACCAAAAAAGGATTTCCTAACAAGGCTCTTAACATCGCTCTGGTGGCTTCAACGGTTGGCGGCCTGATCAGTGCTTTTGCCCTGTTGCTGTTCTCTCCACAAATTGCCAGGGTTGCCCTGAAGTTTGGCCCGGCCGAGTACTTTGCCATTGCCCTGTTTGGTCTGTCGGTTATTGCCTCAGTCAGTGGCAAGAATATGACCAAAGGCCTGGTAGCCGGAGCTATTGGGATGTTGGTCTCCATGGTTGGCATGGATGCAGTTTCCGGTGTTCCTCGCTTCACTTTTGGCAACATCCAGTTCTATGCCGGCATCAAAATGCTGCCCGCACTGCTCGGTGTGTTTGCCATTACTAACATCATTGGTCGTATTTCTGAGCGAACCAGCGAAACCAAAGTGGCAGAGTTGGGTAAGGCGTCAGCGGATGATGAGTTGTCAGTAAAGGAAATTAAAGGGCTGATGCCTACTATGTTCAAATCGGGAGTCATTGGTTCCATCATTGGTGCTATTCCCGGTGCCGGGGGCGGTATTGCTTCCTTTATTGCCTACAACGAAGCCAGCCGTACCGCAACGCCAGATGAGCATTTTGGCCAGGGTGAACCCAAGGGGTTGGCCGCGCCGGAATCGGCCAACAATGGTGCTACCAGTGCCACACTGATTCCACTGCTGACACTGGGTATTCCCGGGGACGTGGTAGCAGCCACTTTGCTCGGTGCCTTTATGATGCACGGTTTGATTCCGGGGCCTGGCTTGTTCCGGGATCAGGGAGTCATTATTTATGCCATTCTGCTCGGTTTTGTTCTGGCTAACTTCTTCATGTATATCCAGGGCAAATTCCTGCTCATGCACCTGATCAAATTGGCGCGGGTGCCACAGGAGCTGTTGACTGCCTGTCTCGTGGTTATTGTCGCCACCGGTGCTTTCACGTTTGGTAACTCTCTGTTCGACGTCAAAGTACTGATGGTTTTCGGTGTGATCGGCTACATCATGTCAAAACTGGAATTTCCGCTGGTGCCAATCGTTCTTGGCCTGGTGCTTGGTCCTATTGCCGAAATGAATTTGAGAAAGGCGCTGGTACTGTCCCAGGGTGAGTTCTCCATTTTTGTGACTCAACCTATCAGTCTGGCCTTCTTGTTGCTGACTTTTGTCTTCATCGTGTTGATCAAGCGGTCCCAGAAAGCACAGCAAAAGCAGGCCGAGCAGTACCAATTGGCCAGGCAGTAATGGATTAGTGAAAAAAAGATGAAAGATATTCTTATTTTTATGTCCGACCAACACCGCGCTGCCCTTATGGGGCATCGCGGGGATAGCGTGGTTGCCACCCCCTGTCTTGATCAGCTGGCTAAAGACGGCACCCGGTTCGATAATGCGGTAACCGCATCACCGTTGTGCGTCCCAGCACGGATGTCTTTTCTAACCGGACTTCTGCCGAGTCAGTTAACCATTTTTGGTAATGATGAGGCCATGCTGGAAGAGCAGGCCACTTTTTTGCACTCGCTCGCTGTGGCCGGTTATGAAACGGTGCTCTGTGGCCGTATGCATTTCAAGGGGGAGAATCAGTCCCACGGTTTCACCAGACGGATTGCGCCGGATATTACCCCTCAGTTTTGGGGAACCGGTGGTGAGTTACGTACTGATCTTGGTGACTTCAAAGGTTCTCTGGCGGAAAAAGGTTGCCTGAAAATTGTCGGTGGTGGCAATTCACCGGTTTTGGAATACGATCGCCATGTGGTGAACTGTGCCATTGAGTATCTACAGCAGGATCACGACAGACCGCAGTGTATTGTCGTTGGTGTTTATTCCCCTCATTTTACTTATGTGGCCCCGCCGGAGTTGTACAACAAGTATTATCGATTGTTGCAGGATGATTTTGTTGAGCTTCCTGCCAGTTCCGGCCTCCCCATGTTTGCAGCCAGCGAAGCCAGTTTTGACCGCGAGTTACTGATCAAAACCAATGCCGCCTATCTTGGGATGATTGAATATATGGACGGTCTGCTTGGAGAAGTCAGAACGGCCTGGGACAGTTATCTCCAACGTCGTGAACGTCAGGGCATGTTTGCCTACCTGTCTGATCACGGTGACCATACCGGTAACCGCCGGCTGTTTGGCAAGAAAACCTTTTTTGAGCAGTCCGTTAAAATTCCCATGATTGTTCAGGGCGACGGTATCCGGCAAAACCAGGTCAAGCGTGGAGCTGTCAGCATTATGGATATGGCACCGACATTGATTGATTATGCCGGGGCCACTGTGCTGCCACAAATTGACGGCCAGAGCCTGCTACCAGGTTTGCAATCGGATCAGGATGACCTCAATCGTACAGTGTTCAGTGAAGTCATGCTTGATGTTGATGGAGAAAAGACATTCGGGCGCATGGGGCTTCGTGGTGCACTCAAGTATTTCAGCTATAGCGGTTTTGAACAGGAGTACTGTTACAATCTGGATGCGGATCCACACGAGTTGCATAACCTCAAGCCGGAAACTACGAGCGTTTCTTATACGGTAAAACAGGCTACAGTAGGCGGGCTTGATGTAAACGCAATTCTCGCTCAGTACCATCGAAGGACTCAGGGTATTCCTCTGCTAACTGCCTTTGGTCGCTCCCAGGCAATGGCTGAGCCAGCTCGTTACGTTGTGCCGGAGCACGCACGTTGTGGTGCCGGACTGGAGCGAATGGACTGAAGGTTCCTTTGAGTACTGGTTCTTAAGGTAGACATCAAACTAACCTGGCCATTTTCAATAGGTTCCCTCCTTATGTATTTACGGAGCAGGTGCTTGATGTCCACTGAGTTCTGATTAAGTCGTAAGAGATTTAGAAGACTCAGTTAGTAAATGAGATTCGGGCTTTGTCGGTATTGTGCCAATAATCATTGGTGCAATACTTGCGAGCCATAATTTTTATCCTCAGGAAATGATCTTCATGATTGATGCTAAAGCACTGGGCAGTCTGCTGCTCGGTACTATTTTGTTGGCGGGTTGCAGTGTACAAAGCGGGCCTCCCGTTGAGATGAAAAAAAATCCAGTAATGCACGTTCAGCAAGCGGCAGAACAACAGCAGGAACTGGAAACCATTTATCACCGCTACGTAAACTGGATGGTAGGCAGTGGCACGCTCAGTAAATCGGACCCATTAGCTCAGGCACAGCACGATGAGATGCTCAAAGTCTTTGCCGGGGTTGAAGAAGAGTTTGTCAACAAGGGGGGCGTTGCAGGTCTGGGTAAAATCAGTTTCGCCCGCACTAAGGACAAACAGCCAGTAGCCCGCTACGTGTTTGACACACTACTACCGTCGTTAAGTATGTCCTATACCTATCCCGGTCTGGCAGACAGCCCTAATCCTGGCTATAAAAAACCAGAAACACTGGCCACCATCATTGCTGTGCTTGACCATATGTACGCTTCAGGCTGGAAGCGGGGTGTGGGCACCGGGTTTGATTTTGACGAGCTGAGAAAAACCGGCTTCACCGGCTTTGGTGGCAGCATTAACAATAATATTTCCGGGTACTCAAAAACGTTATTGTTAATGCGTGACGAATTACACAAAGCCGGTCGTCTGGAGCGTGAACTTGATACCCTGGACTGGGCTACCCGGATTTTTGCTCCGGAGCAGGATGGTCGGGGCA
>JAQFVO010000105.1 GCA_027942505.1 Endozoicomonas sp.
TGGCTATGCAAAACTCGCTTCCGGCTGATGGTTAGTCTTTACCGGGTGGGAGTCGAACCCACTGGATTTCAACGAATGATTTCAGTTCATAGAACCTCCCACATTCTCAGGCTTAGCCTGTCGCAATCAAGACCTGCCCCCTGCCTTCGATTGGCGATGTTATTCATCTCCCGCCTCCAAATCAGTTATTACCAGTCGTTTGGACAATGTCTGGAACCAAATACTGATCGTCAGGTCAATATTTACTGACAAATCACAATAACAAGCTCCGTCAATGCTAAATTTCCTGACCCAATCATTCTCAAACTGGTGGCAACAGAGCCCGGCCAGTACCAATTACCCCGATGCCTCACAGCCAGAGGCTAGACAAAACGCCACAACTCACTTCCGCCATCGCCCTGAGATGACTGAGTTTTTGCAGACCTACATCTATCCCGGCGGAAAACATCCTGGCGGTACCCCTCTCTCATCGGCAGAACGACGCTCAGCCGCGGAACTTACTAACATTGTTAATAGGCTGACCACCCCTGACGACCAAGCGGTAAACACGGTAAAGCCGCTGAAACTGCACAGCTGGCGGCAAATGACGACCGGGCTGCTGTATCTTTTCTCAGGCTGGCACCAGACAGCTGCACCAAGGCCTTCCGGTACATCAACCGGCCACGCACTTCAATCACTGACACAATCTACCAGTGCCTCGGCCAACATGCATCCACACCCCATAACACCACCACAATACATCAAAAACTGTCACAGCCCTGCTCCTCGTCGCTGGATGAAACCAACGCTGCCCAAGGATCAGTCAATGCAGAGGTTACAGACAGCTACCATCGCCCCAGATAAAGGTCTCCTGGCTTGGGAGGAATACACTGAGAGCTCCTTCACAGTACGTTACTATGAAGTCGATAGAGAGGGTGCCAGATTATTCCGCGCCGCCGTTCGCAACCCCATTAAGTATCTTCAAAGTGAGGCAAAAGTCGTTCTTGACACACTCTATGCCTCACTGAATGACCCACCACCAAACAAGCCAAGGGTTATCTTCACGCTGACAAAGATGGAGGGTATAGCAACGGTTTACCGTTCATATGGGCAGATTTATATGAACCTCAACATCGACTATATTAAAAATTTTTTTTCCCTGCACGGCCATGCAAAGCTGGCGCTTGAGATCCGTGGAGTGCTACTGCATGAACTTACCCATGTCTACCAGCTAGAACCACAAAGCATTACCCCAGGCAGCGACAACAGGACCGGCACTGCCCTTATTGAGGGCCTGGCCGATGCGGTCAGGATATCAAACGAGCTGCCTGCCAGAAGCGCCACTCCTGGCGGTCATTACATGAACGGTTATACCAAGGGAGGGTTCTTCTTTGTCTGGATCAGGGATCATTACGATCCAGAGTTTATTCGCAAACTCAATCGCTCAGCCCAAATAATTACGCCCTGGTCATTTAACGCTGCCATCAAACACATTCTGGGCCAGCAGTACGACGTGGATGAGCTGTGGCAGGACTATCAGGCCGAACTGCACTCTTCACTGCCGGACAGTAATGGCACCCCAGCCAGCCCCATAGACAACAAGAGCACAGTTTAAGGGGAAACCGGGGTCGGAAACCGGGGTCGGGTCTTGATTCTTGATCTAAAAAATGGGGTTAGGAATTGTCTAGAAATAATTTCCACGTTTCCAGGGGCGCTACCCGCCTCCCGCTGCCCGCAAAAGCACAAACGGTT
>JAQFVO010000137.1 GCA_027942505.1 Endozoicomonas sp.
CCGCAAAAGCACAAACGGTTGGGCCTTTGCGGGGCACGGTTAGTCTATCTGCAAATAGGGTTCAAGTATCGGCCAGACATTGGCCAGCAACAATGGCTGAGCCTTTTCTGTGGGGTGAATGCCATCTGTCTGATTGAGCAAGTGGTTGCCGGCAACACCGTCCAGAAAGAACGGCACGACGGGAATATCCCATTGCTGACCGAGCTGAGTAAAGATCTGTGTAAACCGCCGGGTATACACCGGACCATAATTGGGTGGAATCTGCATTTCAAAAAGAATAATGTCAGAGTCATGCTCTGTGATCAGGGCGATCATCTGCTCCATGTTGGACTTAAACGACTTCAGCGGGATGCCTTGTAAGCCGTCATTAGCACCAAGTTCTAGCAAGATCAGGTCGGGCTTTGTGGTGTCGAGCGTGTTGCGCAGTCGACTCAGGCCACCGGCGGAGGTTTCGCCGCTGATGCTGATATTGACCACGTTCCATGGATATCGCTGTTGATTGATTTTGTCCTGTAGTAACTGTACCCAGCCCTGGTTGATGTCGTTAAGCCCATAGCCCGCGCTCAAGCTGTCACCGTATACCAACAAAGTTTTTTCTGAAGCCCAGAGGGTGGTAACCATGCAAGACACCAGCAAGGCTGTAGAAAAACGACGAAATAAGGATTTTCTCATGAATGATGTGCTCCGTGATTCCTCCAGTGCTGCCGGAGCAGCTTTATCTCTGGCGGTTATGGCATCGGGCCTGGAAAAGACCGTCATTGCCCGCGACAATTCGCTTACCATCTTGTCCGGACTTGACCTGCAGATCAAGTCTGGCGAGTCTGTGGCCATCGTCGGTGCGTCAGGCTCGGGCAAATCGACGCTGCTGGGTATTCTGGCCGGACTGGATCTGCCAACTGCGGGCAGCATCAGCCTGGCCGGAAAACGTATTGATGTCCTTGACGAAGACCAGCGGGCTAAAGTGCGTGGGCAGCATACCGGTTTTGTCTTTCAGTCTTTTCAACTGCTGGATAATTTGACCGCGCTGGAAAATGTTATGTTGCCCCTGGAGCTAACCGGTGTGGATAACCCGCATGAGCGGGCGACGGCTCTGTTGACCCGCGTCGGGCTGGAACACCGACTGGATCACTACCCCCGGCAGTTATCCGGTGGTGAACAACAGAGGGTAGCGATTGCCAGAGCATTTGCCCCAAAGCCCGATATCCTCTTTGCTGATGAGCCAACCGGCAACCTGGATGAAAAGACCGGCGAGAAGATCATTCAGCTGCTCTTTGAGGTTAACCGCGAGAGTGGCACGACCATTGTGCTGGTAACGCACGACATGGCCCTGGCCAGACGTTGCCAACGAATTGTGAAACTGCACGGCGGTCGTCTGGAGGCGTTATCATGAGTAATACTCTGCAACTGTCCCGCCGGCTGTTAATGCGTGACTGGCGCTCCGGGGAGCTGTCGCTGCTGGTGGCGGCCCTGTTGATGGCGGTCACCATCAGCACCTGCATCGCCCTGTTCAGCGAGCGTCTGCAACTGGCTCTTGGACGACAGGTGGCTGAAGTTCTCGGGGCCGATATGGTGATTCGCAGTCCCCGGCCAGTGCAGCCGGCCATTTTGCAAGAGGCTCGTGAGCGGGGGTTACAGTTATCCACAGTACTAGAGTTTCCCTCCGTGGTGATGGCTGGGGATAACATGCATATGGTGTCGGCCAAGGCGGTGGAAGCGAGTTATCCACTGCGCGGTCATATCCGTACCGCCGAACAGCCGTTTGCTGCTGATCAGATTGTTCATGATACGCCCCGCCCCGGCGAAGCCTGGCTGGAACCGAGACTGTTTCCCTTACTCGGTGTGGCCATTGGCGATCAGGTGATGCTGGGGAACACCTGGCTGACCGTGACCCGGGCGATCACGCTGGAAACGGATCGCGGTGGTGACTTTTATAGTTTTTCACCCCGACTGATGTTTTCCATGGCTGATCTGGACGACACTGGCATTATTCAGCCTGGCAGCCGGGTCAACTGGAAAACGCTGCTGGCCGGTGACCTTGTGGTGCTGGAAAATTTCAGCGAGTCGGTACAAGAGCGCCTGGACAGCAGTGAGCGATTGCTCAGTGCTGAAGACGGTCGTCGTGATTTGCGTAAATCAGTAATACGACTGAAGCAGTTTCTCGGTATGACCAGTATGGCCGCCATGTTGCTGGCCGGCGTGGCGGTGGCTATGGCCAGCCAGCGTTTTGCCCAGCGTCGGTTTGATAATTGCGCGGTGATGCGTTGCTTCGGTGCCAGCCGGCGGCAGGTGCTATGTCTGCTGCTCGGTGAGCTGGCAATGGTGGCTTTGCTGGTGGCGCTGCCCGGTGTGTTACTTGGCTGGTTGCTGCAAGAGGGCATCGTGCAATTGCTTCGTGGGGTGTTACCGGCCTGGCTGCCATCGGCCGGAATTATGCCCATGGTGGTCGGTGGTGCCACCGGCATTATCACCCTTGCCGGTTTCGGTCTGGCGCCACTGCTCAGGCTGCAGGATGTCTCGCCACTTCGGGTTTTAAGACGAGACTTGTCGCCTGCTCCGGCAGCATCGTGGCTGGTATACAGCTGTTCGCTACTGGCGGTATTTTTATTGCTCTGGTACCACACCAGCGAGGTGGTGATAGCGCTGATTCTGGCTGTGGCCTGTGGCTCCGTGTTACTGCTGATCTCTCTGGGCGTGCAACTGTTGCTGGCGCGGCTGGGCAGTCGACAACGGCTGACTGCTCTGCCGGTCTCCTGGCGTCCTGGTGTTAACCGGATTGTACAGGGCAAGGGGAAAAGTGCTGCCCAGTTGCTGGCCTTTACCCTGACGTTTATGGCCATGGCTGTGGTGTTGTTGCTGCGTACCGATCTGCTCGAGCGCTGGCAAAACGAGTTACCGGAAAAGACACCCAACTACTTTGCCATGAATATCCAGCCTGCCCAAGTACAGGGTTACTCAGATTTTCTCGCCAGTAACAGCGTTTCAGGCAGTCAACTCTACCCGATTATTCGTGGTCGACTGACGCATATTAATGATGTGCCGGTGCGCCAGGCGGTATCAAAAGAGCAGGAAAACCACAACGCTCTGAACCGTGAACTGAACATGACCTGGTCGGCCATATTGCCAGAAAACAACCAGTTGGTTGCCGGGCAGTGGTGGACGCCAGACAGCACAGAAGGACTCTCCGTGGAGGCGGATATTGCTGAGAACCTGAGTATTGACATGGGTGATCGGCTGACGTTCATGGTCTCGGGCCAGCCATTTACCCAGACCGTGACCAGTATCCGTACGGTGCAGTGGGAGTCTTTTCGTCCCAATTTTTACATGATCTTTCCGCAACCGGTTTTGCAGGGGATGCCAGCCACCTGGTTGAACAGCTTTTACATGGAGGCAGAGGATAAGTTGCTGCTCAACGATCTGATCGCCCGGTTCCCTACCATCACACTGCTGGACCTGGATGCCGTGATCTCTCAGGTGCAGAAGATGCTGACCCAGTCTACTATCGCCGTGGAGGCCATGCTGGTGGCGTTGCTGCTGGCCGGGCTGCTGGTGATGATTTCGGTGATTGAATCCAGTATCGATGAGCGTCTGCGTGAGGGTGCGCTGATCCGTTCACTCGGCGGCACCAGACGGCAACTGTTGTTAATGCAGGTAGGTGAGTTTGCCTTGTTCGGCCTGCTGGCTGGCACACTGGCTGCGTGTGGCACCGAACTGGCCAGCTATCTGCTCAATACGCGGGTGTTTCACCTGAGTTGGGAACCGGCCTGGTTACTGTGGATGTTGTTACCACTGGCTGGTGCCTTGGTCTTGGGAGTGGCCGGTTGGCTTGGTGTACGGCAAGTGGTAAGTCAGTCACCGGCAGCTATTTTGCAGGAAGTGTGAGAACAATTGCTCCTGTACAAAAAATAAACGACTGTAGTTCCATGCAGTAATGACAGGGGATAAACGAGGTTATCCACAGTTCATTCAGGGGGTTGATCAGTGAAACTGTGGAAATCTTTCGGGTTGGCATCAAATGGACGCGATGCACTTCCGGGTTACGGGGTACCAATGGGGTGGTTCACCACCGGGACTGGGCAATATGGGTATAATTCTGTGGATAAGATGTGCGTGACCTGTATAACTCCTGTGCCTTGCGTTGAATAACTGGTTGATCA
>JAQFVO010000142.1 GCA_027942505.1 Endozoicomonas sp.
TTGATCTGCAACAGGAAAACCCGGTTTCAAAATCGGCAAAGCAGGTATACTTTTTTTGCCATAAACAGCGCCATCCGTGGCAAGTGAACGGCTACTGCCCTTTTAGCCATTCCTCAATGATCAGCTCCCTGGGAATGCGCTCGGCAATCCAGTCATCCATCAGCCGGTCAACAAGTCGGCAGAACAGCTGTTCATCGGGAAAATCCCACGGCTCGAATTCCGGGTTCTGTTCGCACAAGGCAATCCACAGTTGCGCCGCCAGATCCTCGGAGACTTCGTAATCGAACACGCCGGGAAATTTTATTGATTCATCTTTTTGTTGTCGCAGTAGCTCTATAGGTGATGGCCACGATCTGTCGAGAAAACTCAAGACGAATGTCCACATTGCCTGAAATGGCCACAGGTATGACCTCCCATGGCGCTGATGTCACAAGCGGAATTTGCCCGGCAACAAGGGTTCACCAAGGCTTACGTCACCAAACTGATCAAAAAAGGCATTTTCAGACTGAACAATGGCAGGGTGGATTCCGTTCAGGCGCAACAGGCCATGAAAGCCAATGCTGACCCGGTGACGCTTATCCGGTCTGACCAGACCACTGAGCTTGCACCAGCACAACCAGGCGCCGTTGACTTTGTGACCGCTCGCACCATGCGCGAGGCGTTCCGGGCCAAGATGGCCAAGCTGGAGTACGAGGAAAAAAGCGGCACACTGACCGAAGCGGCGAAAGTAAAGCAGGATGCGTTCAAGGCGGGGCGGATTATCCGGGATGAGCTGTTGGCCATTCCTGATCGGCTGGCCGATGTACTGGCGGCAGAGGATGATCCAAGAAAAGTGGGGGAGCTACTTCAGGAGGAGTTGGAAGCCATACTTAATGCCATGGCTTCACCGTAGTCGTTTGTGAGCGGCATTGTAGACTTCGCTTCGCTCTCTTTTACCAATACTGATGACAAATACTACCACAACGTCGTCTAATACCTGATAAACCAGTCGGTAACCGGCATTTCTCAACTTGATTTTGTAGCAGTCTCTCTGGCCGGATAGCTTGTCCTTCGGGACTCTGGGACGGTTCAGACGCTCACGCAGCTTGTTCTTGAACTGCTCACGCACCGTGGAGTTCAGCTTTTCCCACTCTTTCAGCGCCTGTACTGAGAACTCCAGCTCATAGGTCATCAATGTTTACCCGGACTCGCTGGTCATTCTTGCGCTCTTCAACGATCGCGGCCAGTTTCAGGTCATCCAGGGCATCGAGCATGGCTTCATAAATATGGGCTGGCACCGCATAAAACACAGGTTGGTTGCGATTCAGGATGGCCACGGTTTCACCATTGGCTTCCTTCAGAACCGCCATCGGGTTTTTTTTGAGTTCGGATATCCCGGCACTGACATCAGCGAGAATAGGATGGACTGAGGCCATAGCTAGCTCCTTTTACGGTCGATTAACAGATCAAATAATAGACCTATTATCAGGTTTCTTCAAAGGTTGCCTAAATGGTTGATAGCCGGTCAGTCAAAAGCCCATATTTCGAAGGTTTCTTCAGAGGCCTCAGACCAGACACTCGCCTGACCGTTTCCGAATGGGCCGACCAGAAACGGATTCTACCCGCCAAAGCCACCAAGGAAGCGGGACGATG
>JAQFVO010000145.1 GCA_027942505.1 Endozoicomonas sp.
CCTGCTTTACATTCGTCATAAAATGGGCCTGACCGGAGCAGATGCCGTTAACAAAGTGGCCGATGAGATTGCTGACAAGCATCCTTTCTTTATCGGGCTGGACAAAAAGGCATAAAGCCCTGCAGGTTGTACCAGCCGTGCGTTGTCCCGGGAACTAATCAGGACACCAAGTTTCACCCGTGTGGTCGTAGTTGGCTGTAAGGATTAGCCTAAAATCAGGGTCAAAAAATCAGAAAAAAAATCAGGATCAGATCATTCATTATGCACAACAATTGAGGTTTTAGTGATAAGTAAAGATATTCGCACAATAAAAGAACCGACCCCAGCTTTCGATTTCATTTATCAGACCAACCAGGGCAAACAAGGTTATTTTCCTCTGCACGCCAGACCACGTTAATCATTTCGTATCTGCTAAATGGATTCACAGGAAACTTTTATGGATTAACCGTGGTCAAAGGTCAGCAAAACCTGATCGAGCAGTTATGCACTCCATATGCAGTCATGAGGAGAATTGCGCCATGACCTACCCTTCCAATAGTCTCAGCATGAATTCAGGGGAATTTACTGTTGTTAAAAGTGATTCCACGCCATCGGGCATGGACAAAAATACTTCAGCCCTCCACGCATCAAATTGTCTGGCTTTTTCTCGTATGTCCGTTGTCGATTCTGACCAGATCGGTGAATCTGCACAACAATTGCCGTCGGTCAACAGACAGGCCCATAGTTCCGGACAAGCTCTTGCAGAAGCCATTGCAAAGGATGCGACACCTTTCGTTGACCGATCGATTGCGGTAGATAAGCCTGATTCTGTGCAGCTGTCAGCCAATCCAGGCCTACCTAAGAAAGGAAGACTGCTGGCGACCATCCGGACAATCTCGGAAATAAAGCCTATTGTAAATGCTGACAATATTGAGGTTGCTACGGTGGATGGCTGGAAAGTAGTTGTTGCTAAATCAGATTTCAAGCCAGGCCAACCGGTTATTTATTGTGAAATTGACAGCATCCTGCCGGTCAGGGATGAGTTCGAGTTTCTCAGAAAATCTTCTCATATCGTATTACCCGATGGCACGGAAGGCTTTCGATTGAGAACCATCAAGCTCCGTGGTCAGCTCTCACAGGGCCTGTTACTGCCCCTTGCCACATTAGGCAACGGTGTAGAAGTGAAACCGGGGGATGATGTCACC
>JAQFVO010000175.1 GCA_027942505.1 Endozoicomonas sp.
TGAGTTGGGCCGACGATGAGGCTCGCCAGGCGATTACCAACGCTCTGACCAGTACCGATGAGCAAACCTCTGCCGACACCATCACCTTGCTTACTCCCCATATCCAGCAGGCACTCGACAAACAGCTTGATCAGGTTATGGCTGATCTCCTGCGTCGCACAGCCTCTGGGTGGCAAACGACCATCGACAGCAATGAGCTTCTGTCTCAGCCATTTGTCCAGACTCTGCTTGATCAGCAGGTACGTCAGGCGATTAACAGCGTGACCACAGGCGTGCGCAAAGAGCTGGCACCATTAAGCGAGGCAGTGCTTGTCCCTGTCCGGGAACAACTGAAAGAGGAACTGCCGGCATTACAGGCAGCGACACTGGATAAGGCCCTGTCGTGGTTGCAAAATCCGGAGCAGACCCGGGACATAATGGCGACGTTGCTGCCACCCGTGGCAGACATTATTACGCGTGTCCTGTCCGAGACGCTGGCAGCCCAGCTCGATGAATCAGCCCAGGCTGCGATTGCCCCCATGCTCAACGGTCTGGTCCGGCATCTGCTACCGCAGGCCATCAATTACGCCCTGCAACGGCTGGCTGACTGGAGTGAGAAAAACCGCCAGCGCATCATTGAGGAGATTACCCCGCAGATTGAACAGACGCTCGATGCGGCCCAACCGCTGCTGCTGACAGCCATCGACGAACGACTGCAACAACTACAGACTGTCACCGCTGAAGAGAATGTAGCGGCCCGGGCAGAGGCTCTGGCCGATCGACTGGCCCCGGCCAGCACCGATGAGGGAGTAACGTGCCGGGCCCTGGTCGTGGCCAACACCGATGCCTCCGATGAAGGCGTGGCAGAAGGAGCTTTGGTCCCAATCACTCAACCGGCAGCCAGCGAGCCCCACTGGCTCGAATCACTCCTGCCAGAAGCGAGCCAGGGCATCACCTCCCTGATCAGGCAAGTCGCAGAGCGAATTGGCTCCGAGCCCAACCTGGTCTCAACCCTTGTACCCCACCTGCAGCAGGTGATTAATGCCGCCATCAGCAGCAGCACCGAGTTTGTCAGCCAACGACTGGCAGAACCGGCCGACGGCGATGTGACGCCTATTAATCAGGCTGTGGCGAGCCATTTACAGGATATGGTTGCCGGCTATCTGAGTCAGGGTGTCGCCAGCGGGATAGAACAGGCCGTTGCCGCTATCACCAACAACCCGGACGAACTGAGTCAATCCATTGAAGCCCTGCTCCGCCAGCAACTGCCTGATGGCCAGAGATCCACCAGCGCCGACACGCCCCTGACACAGCTGATTGACAAAGCTATTGATCTGGCGCTGGACAAGCAGGCATTACTGGCGGGCATTAACAGCTGGATTGCCGACAATGCCACAACCGCTACCCCACAACTGCATCAGGCCATCGACAAGGTATTAAGCCATATCATGGCCAATATCAGCGAGTTCCTGACCAGGCACGAGCATGGCATTGCCACAGAGATATTACCGGAGATTCGCCAGGCACTGACCCAGTCGCTGGTCACTGCCCAGAACGATTTGATCAGCAACGTGTCCAACTGGCTCACTGAGTCCAATCGAACCAATCTTGTTGCCGAACTCATGGTACCGCTGCAGTCGGCCATTACAGATACGGTTAGCCACGCTCTTGCCCGGCAACTGGGCGGTCAACTGCCTGATACGGTTGCAGCTATTACACCAACGGTGGCCCCGCTGGTCGATAAAGCTCTCGATCATGCCCTGCACGGCACCGTGGGCTGGTTATCGCAACAGTTGCCGACACATCAGCAGCAGATCTGCGCCCTGACCGAACCCCTGATCAGTGCAACCCTCGATAAGGCCATGCCTGCCGTGGAAAAGGCGGTACAGAACAAGGCACTGGTCATGGCCCGGGGCAAGGCCCAGGACATTGATTTTAACCGGCTGGCGACAGAGCTGGCGGCAGCTTTTGCTGAACATCTTGACCTTGACAGCGCCACTGACGGGGCGGTAAAAGTTGGCCCCGGCACCAATATCACCAAAGAGTTGCCGCGACTGCTGTGCCTGCTGATGCACAGTGCTGAAACCTTTACTCAACTAGGTGGTAGCTTTACCGACCCGGTATCGATTGATCACCTGACCATTGGGGAGATACAGTTCAACAATATCGTGGCGCAACTGACACGCAAGCCCGATGGCTCGGTACAGATTCAGCAAATGGGCTTTGTCTGCCGCGATAAAAACGGGGTCGATATGGAGATTGCATTGACTGGCGTAACCCTGCGCCCCCAATGGCCCGAAAGCAGCAAATTGTACAAGGCGGCCCTGCTCGGTGGCGTATCCGCGATGAGCCCGGCCGATGCTGCGGCCTGCCTGTTCAAGGCCTTCACGCCAGACAGCATTGACATCAAGATTGGCCATATTTCCGGTGAGTATCAGGATGCCCTGCTTGACGGCCCCCACGACGACACCATTGGCTTCGGCCTCAGTGATCTGGAACTGGATGTGCGCCTGCACAAGTACTATCCCAGGCTCTATACCGATATTCGTGTCCGCCCTAAAGAGTCCATCATCGCGTCGGTACGGGGTGAGGGACTGATAGAACATATCGACGCGACCATTAAAATTGACACCAATCGCAACGGCTATGTCGACGTCAGGGGACAAGCTGATCCTGGCCGGCTCAACCGCCTGCTGCGCTGGCTGATTGGTGGCAAAATTCATGTCTACGCCAATATACCAGTGCAAAACGGCATCGCCACCCTGAACGATATTGACAGCATTACCGCCCTCACCGACCGGCGTTTTTCTGGCCTGTGCAATGCCGTGCTGAAAAATACCCTCAGGGCCAACCATCCTGAACTGATACCCGGCGACGATGGCAAAGAGGTTATCAAACTGAAACTGGCCCTGTTCAACGAAAACCGCTCCAGCCCGATCAAGAGCTGGCTGGCCAGAACCGCGAACCGTGTTTTCCGGTTCTTCTTCTCAAGGCCCATTGAGATACGGGTGGCATTCCATGGCATCCCCTATCGCGCACCCGACAGAGGTGAAAAAGGGCTTGGCAGTTTTAATTTATCCCGCTTTATTGCCGGCATGTCGCCCTGGCCTGTGAGCCTGCAAAGCGAAACCCACAGGAAACTGATCCACGATCTCAAAACGGCCCCCAGGGAGGCCCGGTTGTCGCAACTGGATAAAGTTATTGATCATGTGATCAGTGAGTTCAGGCAGGGCAATGCCCCGTCCGATCTCAGCCTGGTTCGGGAAATCCCCCTGGAGGACATGAAATTGCTGGTAGAAAGCATACCCCTGAACAACAGTGCCTGCCCTCGCCTGCTGTTCCTGGTAGCCTGTCTGACCGAGGCACTGCCAGAGAAGGCGGTAGAGCTGGTGAACATCTGCGGTGACAATTATTCCCGACCCTACCTGTTAGACCTGTTGGTCGGCACCCCCAGAACTGAGTGGCTGACCAATCCAGACGGTACGCTGATGGAGCCGGGCTATCAGTGGCAGCAGTTCAAACGCCTGCGTCTGTTCTGGATTAACAGTGTGCATAATCCGGACGGCAACATATACAGTCCGGACCGGCCCAAAGGTGCGGTTGAGCAGTGCGGGGAGAAGGTCGCGGAACTGGTTAAACAGCTGGACGATAAACTGGACCTGCCCGACGAGCTGAAACTGGTGCTGGCCCGGGATTTTGATTTTGCCAGCAAGTTGTTTAAAACCGGGACTGACTTGCAGGACCCTGGCAAACGCCCAAGGTGAAATCGGACCAGCCGCTGCCGGCAGGTGGTGCATTAAAACCCGGGCCGGGAGCTGCGTAGTTGGCATAAAAGCCTTGAACCACAAAGACACGATGGCACAAAGGAAGCTTTTTTGTTTGCCGAGGCTGGCTCTGGCTAGCCCGACAAACAAAAAAAGCTGTCAATGTGGTTCAAGGCTTCTATGCTTTCTGCCACAGCCTTGAGAGAGGCTATGGCAAGAGGTCTCTTTTCAATTTCGTCGGGGAGATGTTGCGCCGCATTGCTAAGCCAACAGTCACCAGTGGCTTCTTTTCCAGTTGCTTTCACCCCGCGTGTATGATCGCAATGAAGAGTTCGGCTACGATGCAGTCCAGTGGATAAAGTGTTGGCCAACTGTCCAACCAAGAAATTCGAGTTTCTTTACCAAGCTAAAACATTTGGCATAGAGGACTCAAATATGCAGGTCAGTGGTCAGATACACCAGTCGGTCAAGACAGGGGAAAGTATCGTCGATCCTCAGGCAATGAGCGGCAGGCAGTGCCCCGTATGTCAACAGTATTTTCCGCAGTTAAAACTCGGACCGTTTCTCAAGCATCGCTATCACTGCAAAGGGGATATAAGCCAGAGGGAAGTCAGTTGCCTGCCACAGGGCAAATCTACCAACAGCTCTCTGAGTGAAACAGAACACCCGCGCCCGTTCTTTCCAAACGAAGTTGGGCAAACTGGCAACCTGAAAGTGAATGTGCAGACCCACACAGGTGAGAAGCGGCATAAGTGCACGCAATGCGACAAACACTTCAAGTTTGCATGTGGTCTGGTTACGCACCTGCGCATCCACTCGGGTGAGAAGCGATATGAATGCAATCTATGTGGTCGTCGCTTTGCGCTACAACAGTATCTGAAAAAGCACTATCGCGTTCACACGGGTGAGAAGCCTTTTAAATGCAAGCAGTGCAACAAAGCCTTTACCCAAAGCAGTCACCTGACCACGCACCTGGTTACCCACACGGGTGAGAAGCGACATAAGTGCAGTCAGTGTCAAAAATGCTTTGCACACAGAGGCTCTTTGATATATCACCAGCGAATCCATACGGGCAAGAAGCCATATGCGTGCAGCCTGTGTCATAAATGCTTTAGAGTAAAAGACAGCCTGACAAAACATCTGCGAGTCCACACGGGTGATAAACCATACAAATGTGAACAATGCGATAATTGCTTCGCGCATCCAGGCTCCCTGAAAAAACATCGGCAAGCCCACCTTCGTGAGAAATCAATTAAATGCACGTATTGCGATAAATGCTATGCGTATCCAAAGGCTCTGCAGAAACACCTGCGTGTCCACACAGGTGAGAAACTATACCATTGCAGTCAGTGTGATAAAAACTTTACCCAGAACGGCCATCTGAAAAGACACCAACGCACCCACACGGTTGGGCAGGCTCATGAAGGCAATCATTGCAACACCGTCCTACCCCGAATAAAGCTTGAAGTTTCACATGATTCAACATCGGGAAAAGCCATTATCGTCTGTTCTCTAGCTAGACCTTAGGGCGTTGCCCTTAAGTAACCTCCACATTTCGATACTATCTGGCAAGCAAGGAAATCTGCCACGGAGAAAAGAAAAAATATCTTCCTCCGTGGCAAGAGCAAGCTTCGATCCAATTGTGCATTGCCGGTTTAGTCTTCACCTCCCGCAGTGGGTGCTTAACGCCCACCGCGCCTGGGAATGTTGCTGGCAAACGGAGGCTGAATCTTTGCCATCAAAGATCATCAAAATCCTTTAAAGGCATTGCTACCTCTGGCTTTCTTTGAGGGTGATAGTGACGGTAAAGGACATAACCTGCCCCAGCCAAACCAAGCACAGCGACTCCCGCAGCGATACC
>JAQFVO010000250.1 GCA_027942505.1 Endozoicomonas sp.
CCCCCTTTGCAGGAATAGGCAACCAATGGCAACTGACCTGTGCCCAATTTCTTTTCGAGTTCCTGTTTTTTCTGCAAAGCATCCGAGATATTTCTGGAGGAATCTTCTTTGTCAATGCAAACACACTTGATTTGTCTTACCTTGTAGCCTGAACTGAGTAGTTCAGAATGACCTATGAGACTTGGATTCTGACTTGGCTTCAACTTTGGCGGCCTGTAGGTTCCATCTGGATGCAAGTGTCCTGATGTAAAAGCCGGATAGATCTCCCAGACCCACCCAGCCTGCTCCCGCATTTTTTCCTGCATCGAACGGAAATCGGGCAGACATTTTACTTTAAGTTCACTTAACTTACTGGTTGAATTCTCTACAAAGCAGGTTCCAGCATTGCATTTATAAAAAGCCAGGGGAGTCAATTTCAGAGTTCCAACGGTAAGTATGCCGGGCCGCATTGTGACATTTACACCCTGCATCACCTTGTAGAAAGGCCGTGGATCTCTTTTTTTTCTGCCCAGATATTTGGCTTCTAAGTCGAGATTAATTTCCCGAAGGAATAACTTTCCCTCCTTTACAGCCTGATATATCTGCTGTTTCAGCTGATCCCTGGCCTCTGGTCCGGGAATGTGGGTAACAATGGAGTCAACGCACTTGCAAGCCAACTGAGGGGGATTTTGATGGCTTTGTGGTATGAGGCCCGACGTGGTCAAACCACCGTTTGTAGATTTGTAAATCATTCGAAACACCTTGAACTTTGAATTTTTTTTGTTGTTGCTGATAACGTCACCATCGAGATGGCGACTGTCGTACAACCCCTGTACACAATGACCGAGGAGTCTGTGGTAGTTTCTTAATTGTCACTTCCCTGATTACGTGAGATGCTATCCGACGCTCTAATCCTTGTTTGAGAAAACAGCTTTACTTGATCGATCGACAATATAGAGTTTCATTTGCATGAGAACTTAACCATTCCATGCCCTTTTGAATTTTTCATTATCACTGATTAGCTTTTCTGTAGTAAAAAGCCATCATGAGGCCGTTCACTGTGTAAATAACGATTTTTCACTTATTTTTGTTACAGGGAACCGGGGTCAATTGATAGTCAGTATTTAAGCATTTGCTTTCGTATATCGTCGTATGATCGCGTCATGACGCCCCAAAATCAAAACCTGTAAGTAGCTGGCCATATGGAATCACATATTTCTGGCTGCTTGGGCAGGTGCTATGCGAGGCACAACGGAGGGAGCATAGCCGTAGCTATGTGACCGGAGTTGTAACGAAGCAGAGTGCCTGAACAAGGAGTCAGAAATATATGATTTCATATGGTTAGCTACTTACAGTAAATGCCTGAAACAACCACGCAAGGACGCGCGCAATGGACAAAATACCTCAATCTTCTGTCCCCCCGAAGGCCGAGTTATCGCCAACACCTAATAAGCCTTCACCGCAAAAATGGGGGCGGGTATGGGGGCGCTTTATCAGTGTTGTTGCCAAAAAGATGGTCAAACGTTGTATTGCGACCTTACCTGTGAATAAAAAAAAGGGTATCGGAGTAAACAAAACCCCGATCATAAAGAGATCCTCGATCAAGCATTTGACTCATTCAAATGTCGACCATAACGAATTCAATGCCATCATGAAGGCCCATCAATATGAGAAAAGTGGCATGGCTATCAAGGCCGAGTGGTTGCGTGCCAAGACCCACCTGAAAATAATTACGCCATCTGATAAAAAGGAGCGACTGTTTCGAGAGCTGGGCAAAGGTGGTGAGGGGCGAGCAGACCTGGTGTTCACAGGTGTTAATGGACCACTTGAAGTCAAAAAGACGCTTCATGATTCCGACCGCGGTTCCGAAGCCGAGATTGCCTTACTCAAGCGTCTTGACCACCCCAACATCATAAAAATATTGCCCAGTGAGAATCCGGCTTTAGCCGAGGAGGGCACTCACATGATGAAAAATGGTGGGGTTAGTCTCGATAAGCTTAAACCAGACGGCAAAAACAGTACTCCGCTCTCACTTAATTTGTTTATTTCCATAGCGGAGCAAATGGCCAATGTGTTGGATTATCTTCGCAAAGAGCAGGTACTCCACAGGGATATCAAACCTGATAATATTGTTATCAATCCAGCAGGAGATATTTCCCTGATCGACTTCGGCATGGCTTATGATGGCAAAACCGATAGCTACTGCAACCCGCGTGGCAAAGGAACCCTGGATTTTATGGAGCCAGACGCCCTGGGAGAATTCACCGAAGCTAAGTTCAGTGACACCGCCGATATGTTTGCCGCTGGGCAAACACTCTTCGAATTAATCACTGGCGAGGTAATAAAATTTCCCGAATTTTATCACCAGCAGGGATTAGAACATGGTCATAAGGACGCAAGCTGGGACGCATACAAGAAGGATCAGAATGTCCGTGAAACTATTATTGTAACTAAATTGGTCAAAGCGCTTGCAGGAGACCCCAAGGCAAACCCCAAGGCATACCCTGAGGTATATGTCGCATTGATTACTGACCTGATTCTCAGAATGATGGAGCCTGATCCAAAATTGCGGATCACCCCTGAAGAGTTTAAAAATCATATACTGTTCAGTTTTAAGTAGCCTCCCTTATGTGGCAGTACTTTTTGGCACGGGTTCTGCGCGTGCCATTCACCTCTTTACTCCCTTGCAAAAAAATGGCCCCTGCACAAATCCACCGCAAACATAAAAACAGCCGGTTAACTGCTTAACTGCTAGTAACTGTCTGCTAAGGAATGCGTTATTCTTGGCACCAATATTCTGAAAGACCTCGGAGTCATCGTCATGATCGCCACAGAGACAGAGCTGACACTCACTGGTCTGCACTGTGCCAGCTGCGTGGCCAGGGTGGAAAAAAGCCTGTCATCCGTTGCCGGTGTTACCGGAGCAAGCGTTAACCTGGCCGATCGCACTGCGCTGGTGACCGGTACTGCCCCCGCCCGGGAGTTGATTAATGCAGTAGAAGCGGTTGGATATGGTGCTGCATTGGCGGCCACGGAGGGTATGTCGGCGCTGGCAGCTGCTGATGAGCAGCTGGAGCAGCAGGCAGCTGAGGATCATCGTCGTTATCGTCATCTGCTGATTCATACCGCCATCGCCCTGGGGTTGGGGCTACCACTCATGATCTGGGGTATGGCCACGGGTGAGATGGGGGTGAACAACGTTGAGCAACAGCTGGCCTGGGGGCTGGTGGGTATATTGACCGGCCTGGTTCTGATTTTCTCTGGGGGGCACTATTTTTCCGGTACCTGGAGCGCACTGAAACACGGCAGTACTAACATGGATACCCTGGTGGCTCTGGGCACCGGGTCGGCCTGGCTGTTCTCCATGGTTGTGGTGCTGTTTCCTGACTGGTTGCCAGACAGTGCCCGGCATGTCTATTTTGAGGCAACGGCCATGATTATCGGCCTGATCAATCTGGGCCATGCACTGGAACTTCGGGCCCGGGGTAAAACCAGTGAGGCGGTAAAACGGTTGCTCGGTCTTCAGGCAAAAACGGCGCGTGTCGTTCGTGATAGTCAGGAGCTGGATATTCCCGTCGAACAGGTGGTCAAAGGCGAAACCATTCGGGTGCGTCCGGGTGAGAAAATACCCGTTGATGGTCGTGTGCTGGAAGGGCACAGCTATGTTGATGAGTCCATGCTGACTGGCGAACCCATGGCCGCGGGCAAGGCGGCTGGTGATGGCGTTAGTGCCGGTACCCTGAACAAGAATGGTACCTTACTGTTTTGTGCAGAAAAGGTCGGCAGTGAAACAGCCCTGGCGCAGATTATTGCCCTGGTGAAAAAAGCTCAGAGCACGAAAATGCCCATTGCCCGTCTGGCCGATCGCATCTCTGCGGTGTTTGTACCGGGCGTCATTCTGATTGCCATCGGTGCTGCCGTTGTCTGGTATCTGGTTGGTCCTGAACCCAAAATTGCTCACATGCTGGTGGTGACTACCACGGTTTTAATCATTGCCTGTCCTTGCGCCCTCGGGCTGGCTACGCCCATGTCGGTCATGGTCGGGGTTGGTAAGGCGGCGGAGTTGGGTATTTTGATCCGCAAAGGCGATGCGTTACAAAAAGCCAGCAAACTAACGACACTGGTTTTGGATAAGACCGGTACCATTACTGAAGGGCGACCGGCAGTTACCCGACTCGTGACACAACAGCCTTACACAGAGATGGCGCTGTTAACTCTGGCTGCCAGCCTGGAACGGGTCTCGGAGCACCCTCTGGCGGAAGCCATTGTGCAACATGCTCAGGAGCAGCACTGTTCACTGACGCCGGTCAGTGACTTTCAGGCCGTTGCCGGGCACGGGGTTACCGGCCGGGTTGAACAGCGTCTTGTCCTTCTGGGTAACGATAAGCTGATGGCAGACAACGGCGTTGATACCACAGTGCTAACCACTGTCTCGGAACAACTGGCGCACCAGGGACAGACCCCCATGTTTGTCGCCGTCGATGGACAACTGGCCGGCCTGATTGCCGTTTCTGACCCGGTTCGCAGCGATTCCCAGTCAGCCATCAGGCGTTTGCACAAGCTGGGTATTCGCGTGGTTATGCTGACGGGTGACAATCAGCTAACAGCCACCGCTGTTGCCCGTCAGGTTGGCATTGATGAATTTTACGGAGATGTCTTGCCGGTGGATAAAGCAGGGCATATCGACCGATTGCAACAGCAAGGGCAAAATGTGGGCATGGCCGGTGACGGCATCAATGACGCGCCCGCCCTGGCGCAGGCCGATGTGGGTTTTGCTATTGGTACAGGGACTGATGTAGCCATTGAGTCGGCGGATGTCACATTGATGGGGTCTTCTTTGCACGGAGTGGTCGATGCCATTGAGCTGTCAAAAGCAACACTCGGCAATATCAAGCAGAACCTGCTGGGTGCGTTTATCTACAACACACTGGGAATTCCCATCGCGGCAGGAGTTCTGTTTCCGTGGACCGGTATGTTGCTGAATCCAGTTATTGCAGGTGGTGCCATGGCACTGTCGTCAGTGACGGTGGTAACCAACGCTAACCGGCTGCGTTTGTTTAAACGTTCACAGCCCGAATCGCAGGGTTAGCAGTGCACCACCTTGAATTATGCACAGATTCCATTGGTTCTGACCGGTTCCTGGTCGGTCAGAAAATGATGTCGTCAGGTTCGTAATCAGTGCAAAACATATAATCCACTGTCATCATGTAAAAGTAGCTACCCGGGCTGTCTTTAAATAACTTCCACGTTTCAGGCCGCTACCCGCTGCCTGAAAAAACGAACAGATCATCTTTTTGCGGAAGTCGGGTAGTGGAAGGTGGTCTTTGATTAAAATCAGGAAAGCATTACCAGGAAAATCCTTAATGTCTATCCCATGCCGGGGGTTGGATAAGTTGGGTCAAATTCATATCTGTAAGTTGATGTTGGTAGCCGTTCTCCTCGTGCTGTGCGTCTGAGTTTGCGCGGAACAGCTTCCTCTGTGACATTGTTTAGCTGAGAACTCTTGAAATCTAATAACCAGGAGGCGAAAAAATGATCCGTCAACTCTTTTTTTAAATGATTAATCGTCGCGTTGCCGACTTTCCTGACGGTGTTTTCATTACCCGTGTCAGTTGCTTCGATTAGGACTTCACGGATAACTTCGTAGTCAGGCGGCATCAAGGTAATGGCGTTGAGCAGTTTGATTGCCAACCGACCATCACTGGACTGTTGCAACTCCTTCAGAAAAGACCTTTTTTTCAGTGCTACCTTTTCTGTGTCACG
>JAQFVO010000267.1 GCA_027942505.1 Endozoicomonas sp.
CAGTCCGATGAATGGTGCAAATGGTCTGGAGCATTGCCGTGAGGTATGTTGAATATCCATGGCTGCCTGAACAAAAAAGCCGGAACTTTCTTCAATTCTAATGAGTCTGATCTTTTATTTATCTTGTTGGCGGCTCGATGATGGAAAGGTTTTCTGCAGGTTTCGATAGCCACTCCTTTGCTGCGTCGGCTGACGTTCCAACTGCTGCTCGCTGCCAGGCTCGAACAGTCAAACCACAGGGGCAGAATAAATCAACACGTCGTTCTGGCTCGTTGTTTCAACAGCTGCAACAACGCAGCATCCATGGTGGTCGGCTCCTTGACCAACGTAGCAACACCATCCAGCTTCTTTCCCGACTCGAGCAGCACCAGCTGTTGTTGAATCGGGAGTCTTGCGCTCTGGCCCGGGCAGTCCTTGCTCGTGAATGCCATATCGAACCGCAACAGTGCAAGCTCTCCAAGAATATCGATGCGCTGAGACTGTTTAGTGCATTCTTGCGGATCATGGAAAAGTCACCGGGGCTGAAAACAGCACTTAGCCAAATGATCTGTCAGGCCTCCTCCGGGGCAAGCCTGGCAGGTCGTAACGCTGAGCAGTTACCTGACCCCATAGAGCAACTGGTGACGCTCAATAGCCATTTAAAATCGATTTTGGCAAATTTACAGGATCAACACTCCAGCGACCCGGGGGTTGCAAGATCATTACTCAAGGAGACTATCTCAAGTGTCAGAAAGCTACGGACTATATATTTTCCCGAAGCACTGAGACACACCATCAAAACAGGAGCGCAGAAGGCGTGTTTCCCCTTTGGGAATGACCTTAAAAGTACTGACCAGACTGTTGCGGAGTTCAGCTCAAAACTGGCAAACACAGTGGCTGTTTTTAACCGTGCGATCGCCTACCAACAAAGGCATGAACGTTTAGACTGGCTTGACATGCACACAGTACTCCGGCCAGAACCCGCGTTTATGGCGCTGTTGCAGATTATCTCTTACCTGCGTATTCCTGACGAACAGATTCCCTCCCTTGACGGCCTGGTCGATATCCACAGCCTGTTCAAACATAGTGAAATTTACGGGAAAAGTGACTTTAAGCATTTGACTTCCAGACTGACCACTTTGTGGGTTCTCACCAGGAACGCTGAACAGCTGAGCCCTGATGACGTTGGCGTGTCAACACACCCGCTTTGGGTTAATTATCTTGGTGGCTGCCACCTGGAGTTGCTTCATTTTCCACTGCGCGAGGAGCTCATGGCGCTGAGTTCTCTCTGGCTGGGCGACTCACTGGCCAGTCTGCGTGATCGTATGATTCAGCGCCATGAGTTCAACCCAGGTCGTTCTGCCGTAAGCTTCGGCAGCGGAACAATCAAAAACATTGTCTTTGCCCAGAGGTTCGACCTGACCGCTCTCTATTTCTTACTGACGGGCTGCTCAGCGAGTAAGGATAGCTACATACTCTCTGATTGTATGCTGCAACATTTACTTAATGGTTCTTACACGAGGATGAACGGCATTGAGCGTTTTATGTCGCTGGTTATCCGCTCCGGGCTGGAGTTCGTCCTGCATGGTCTGATGCTTCATAAAGCGCTGTATCTGAGATGTCCTGCCTGTGAATTTTTGGTTGAACTGAGAAAGTTTGGGAACAAGGATAATGTTGCACACGCAGACCCGACAGTGATAGTGCCTTTTTTTACCGGTTGCAGCGAGCCATCGCAGGAAGACATCGAACACATCCAGCAGTGCATGTTGAATATTATGCGGTTACATCAAGCTCAGCGATGGTCATGTACTGTTGCGGGGGCCTTAAACGTACAACAATTGTTGTATGAAATAGCACGCGAAAGTGGCCGGGAGACCAGCCCCGACGGCCCGCCATCAAGCCTCAATTTCACTCCTGCAACGCCACACGATCATGGCAGAGGTCATCATCGGTCAGCGAATTATTGAGCAGCGATTACGACTCCGTCCAGAACAAACGGAGCCAAAAACAGCCGTCAAAGATCCTCAAAATCCGTCAAACGAGCTATTCACTCATCCCTTCTGTGTTGTTGATGGCAATGACGATAGAGCACAAAACCAGCTACACCGACCAGTCCGAGAGCAATACCTCCCACCACGATACCACCTGCCAACGCCCCCGTACTTATAGCAGCTACCGGGGCCGCTGACGAAGCCA
>JAQFVO010000276.1 GCA_027942505.1 Endozoicomonas sp.
ACCACCCCAGTAGTCTAAACCGTAGGAAAACACGGGTTTTGCACCATCTTCGTCTGCATAGACAGTAAGGCCTGCAACTTGACCATTGTGTGCTGCATTCACTTCGACGTCTGTTTCTACTGCCCAGAACTCAGAGTCGGGTGCAGCAAGGTAAGCAATAGGGCTATTGCTACGCCCCTTCCACATATCGGTGTTGCCCGTTGTGGTAATGACAAGACGATCATAAGCCTCGTCGATGGTAATAGACGACAGCGAGCTATTAGGGATATCTGCCGATAAGCCAGACTCTGCCAGCGTAGCGCCGTCAAAAGACGTCGAATGAGTAGTAAGTAACGGTAGGCCCACTGCTTTGCCCACTGAAATGGTGAAGTTTTGTTCAGAGGAGTAACCATGTTCATCGGTGGCGCTGACAACGAGGCTGTATGACGGTTTCAGGTCATAGTCCAAAGCCGCTATCAGGGTCACAGTACCATCCGGGGCAACTGCGAAGTTGCTGAGTCCATCGCCACCGACTGCACAATAGACGACGGTTGTGTCACCACGGTTAGCATCCTTTGCGCTGAGCGTGGTAACCATCGTGTTGACCGCGGTATCTTCCGTGGCGAGAAAAGCATTGCTGGTGAATTTTGGGGGTTGCTCAACCTGGTAATTCAAGTCAAAGAACGTTTCCTGCCCCCGGTCGTCGACGACTTTGAGGTTTATGGTCTGTGCATCAGCATTCGTTACCCCCTCATTAGAGTAAACCTGACCGCTACCATGAACGCTCAAACCTGCTGAAAAGGCTCCACCAAATGGCCCATAAGTACCCGTGGTGGTATTTTTCTGGAAGACGAGGATTTCGCCTCCCTCAGGATCGCTGTAGTACTGGCTGAGATCAACAGGTCCAAATGGTTTGCCTCCCTCAATCGTACCAAGGTCAATGGTTGACTGAGTGACCACCGGAGCCTGGTTATTATGAGCCACGTAGCCAGAAGCCACTTTTCCAAAGCTGGAGGTATCACCCCGCATACGACTGGCGTCGGCCATGACAGCATCGACTCGCCAGAAAACCTGGTCGGTTGCGTTAACCGTTTGTACAACTTCACTGGGGCTGCCTGTCCAGGTTGCTGTTAAGCCACTGTTTGGGTTATCAACAGCCGTTTTGTCAGAGCTGACAAAGAGTTCGTAACGGACAGCACCGGGCACA
>JAQFVO010000299.1 GCA_027942505.1 Endozoicomonas sp.
CACCACCCCATCAGCGTGTTCAAACTGGTAGATGGTGTCCTGCAACTGGCTGTCGAGCACCGTGCGGTCGGTAATTACGATCACCGAATCAAACTGCTTCTCACCCCGCTCGTTATAGAGCGTGGAGAGCTGATGGGCAGTCCAGGCAATCGAATTGGATTTACCGGAACCGGCGCTGTGCTGAATCAGATATTTATGGCCAGTGCCTTCACTTTTTGCCGCACCGATCAGCTTACGCACCACATCCTACTGGTGATAACGGGGGAAGATCAGCGTCTCTTTCCTGTATTTACGACCATCGGCGTGTTCTTTCTCGTCGATTTCCAGATGGATAAAGCGGTGCAGAATATTCAGCAGATTATCCGGCAGCAGCACCTCGTTCCACAGGTAATCGGTGGCATATTGGTTCTCATCTTCCGGAATATCATTGCCCGCACCGCCCTCTCTGGTGCCTTTGTTAAACGGCAGGAAGAAGGTATTAGCGCCATCGAGCCGGGTCGCCATAAACACTTCGTACTGGCTCACGGCAAAGTGCACCAGTGCGCCCCGTTTGAAAGTGAGCAGCGGTTCAGGCTTGCCGGTTTGTGGGTCTTTGGGCAGGCGGGTGGTTTTGTACTGGGTGATGGCCCGGTCTACCGACTGTTTGAATTCAGATTTCAGCTCCAGCGTTGCCACCGGCAGACCATTGATAAACAGCACCAGGTCAATGCGCCAGGCTTTTGCTTTTTTGCCGGTTTCCATATCGTCACCCCCGCGAAGGCGGGGGTCCACTTCTTGAGCTGGATTCCCGCCTTCGCGGGAATGACGTTGATGTGAGCAGGAATGATGGGGTAGCGTGGCATAAGGCGAGTAAACCAGCTCCGGCACAATACGACAGACGTTCTCTTTATAGCGTGCCAGCGTCTGTGGGTTCAGATTATGCTCCGGCATAAACTGGCACAGGCTGAAACGGGCATTGCGAATCTTCAGGCCGTGGCGCAATACGCCTAGGGTGCCATAACTGCGTAGCTCTTTATCAATGGCATTGGGGTTGGCTTTTTTCAGCTGCTCTTCCAGGTGCTTGATAAAGTGCGTGTCAGACTCCTGCGGATAGACCTTGCAGAACTTCTGCCACTCTTTGGGCTGGGTGCCTTTCACAAACGCCAGCACATCGGCAGTGTAAAGTGCCGCTGCCCGGTCATAGTGTTCCGGCTTGCCCAGCTGCCAACCATTGGCCTGCATCTGGGCGATGATATCGTTCTGGAAAACGCGTTCCTGTGTACTGTCCATGGTGACTGCTCTTTACTGACTTCCCAAACGCTTGACCAGAAACGTATAAAGGGTGTGCATCGCCTGATAATGGCCGGGCAACCGGCGATAGATTTCCAGCGCCAGATCTTCTTTGTAGGTGTGGGACGTGAGGTTGCGATCTTTCAGCATACTGAGCCAGGCCGCTTCATCATCAAACCAGTGGGCTGCGTAAGCCTGTTGCAGGCACTCCCTGGGTGTGTTGGCGTTGATACCTTCCTGAGCCAGTGTCGCTTTCAGGGTTTTCCAGCTCAGTTCAATACAGAACTCGAAACGCTGGATCGAAGCGTCTACCACCAATGGCTGGTTTTCATCGTATTGCAGAGATTCGTGAAAACGCTGCAACGCTTTGCCGAGAGCATCCAGTTTCAGATCAACGCTCATAGAGTACCTTTTTATCCGTGTCGATGGCTTTTCGCAGTGTACTCTGTGGAGCTTCGGTATCCAAACGCACACAGTCGATGGGCAATAGCGTATCGGCCTGTTCGATAATGGCCAGCACCTGTTGCCACTCCTGTTCAGAGGCATTCGTGCAGGCAATGGCGAGGTCAATATCCGACCGTTCCCGTGCATCGCCCCTGGCGCGGGAGCCAAACAGGTAGATAGCCTCGATAAACGGCAGTGTGGCCAGTTGCTGCAGAAATTGGTAATCGGTCAGTTGCACGGGGCAGCCTCCGGTTGTTTTTGAGTTGGTACAGCCCATTCTCGGACGTCGATTTTGCCAGTGACGGCGGCGGAGATTAGGGCGGTGCGGCGTTCTTGCATGAACTCTATTGCCGATATTGATTCACTCTTTACTTGATCATAGTGCTCAAGCATCTGACCTAAGTAAGCAACAATTTCTCTTTGTTCATATACATCAGGAAAGACTGCTTGAACAGCACCTATCCTGTCAATATTGAGGTTTGCCTGAGTGCTTTGTGTAGATGTTTTTTCAAGTGCAGGCAGGGCTGCCATTAAGCTATATCTTAGAAACTCAAGATCAACACCTGCGTATGGTTTAAACCCGACAACACTATCCGGTGCATAAGCCTCGAAGCCAAGCAGTGCGGTATCACCTATGTTTGCAGCAATAGCCATTACCAAAGTACCAGCAGGGAATAGTTGGCTAACCTCTTTACCACGCTCATTCAATGTTTGCTTGTACTTTGAAATGGTTTTATGCGCTCGGGCAATGTCCCCTGTTTGAATAAATGGATATTCGCCATCATAAAATGCAGGGTCATTACGAGGACGGTGACCAAATTTTCCTCTGTAGATACGGCTTGAATACCGATAGCTCTTGCATACCCAATGCTCTGGCACCTGCCCAAGCCACTCCACACCAGAATCCTTCAGCGGCACATCAGGGTTCAGCCCCTTGGTAACGGCATGGCTGATCACCGCCTGACGCTTTTCCTGCAACAGACGAATCAGGGTTTTCTGCTCTTCGATCAGGGTATCGATTTTGGCGGTTTCGTGGTCGAGGAAGTTGGCGATTTGAACACGTTCTTGCTCACTAACAGGGATTCCAAATATGTAATTTCCCAGATGCTCTTGAGTCATGCTGGGCAAAGCCGTATTCGTTGAATAGCGATCAAATTCAATGGTCAAAGCAAGATAGTGAAGATATTTTGCTGGTATGCCTTTATTAATCACGGTGTAATACATCGTATCAACCGTCCAAAACGGTTCATTGATGTAAAGAGGCTTATCAATAGTTCCCTTACGACCAAGCAATACAGACTCTTTGTCATACACAAACGTTGTCGCATAGGTAAACTGACCTCCAGAACCCTTAACTGGATAGCCGCTGGCCGCCTCTACGCCTTTATAGTCCTGACCATTTTTAATTTGAGCCAAGTGCTTAAGCCGGGTGACATTCCAGTTCTTTGGAATCTCTCCCAACCACTCAACCCCAGAATTTTTATACTCCGGATAAGCCGTGTATTTGCTGCTCACAACTCGCCCTCCAACCCTTTGATAATCTCATCCACACCTGGCAGCATTTTCTGTAACCGCTTCGGCAAGGTGCGCGTCAGCTGGTATTGAGCAATACCCATCGGCTTGTTTATATCGCTAAGGGAGTACTCCGCCACAACCTTGTCCTTGTTTTTGCACAGCAGCAGGCCGATAGTCTGGGCATCAGCCTCTGTACGCATCTGCTCATCCACCGCCTTGATATAGAAATTCAGTTTGCCCACGTACTCCGGCTCAAAGTCGCCGATCTTGAGTTCAATGACGACATAGCAATGTAAGTGGGTGTGGTAGAACAGCAGATCAATATAGAAATCCCGCTCTCCTACCAGCAAATGCGCTTGCTTGCCCATTTAGGCAAAGCCTGCACCGAGTTCCGGCAAAAAGTGAGTGATATGATCAATCAGTGCCTGCTCCAGCTCCCGTTCGTTGAAGCTCGCAGAAAGTGTGAGAAAATCAAAAATATACGGGTCTTTCAGTGTTTGGCGGGCCAGATCATATTGCGCCGCAGGCAGTGAGGTGACAAAGTTGTTCACCGCCTTGCCGTCACGCTGCCACAGTCCACTTTCAATCTGGTGCACAAGCACGTTACGACTCCAGCCGTGGCGAGTGGTTTCCTGCACGTAGTAGAGTGCTTCGGCAACCTCCTGGCACTTGCTCACTATCTTCAGATTGTGCCCCCAGGGCACCTGAACCAATTGCGAAACAAGCTGTTTCGTAATTTCCCCGGCATCACTCCAGAACAGATACCATTG
>JAQFVO010000371.1 GCA_027942505.1 Endozoicomonas sp.
ATTGCCAACCCGCCGTTTTCCGCCAAACAGTGGTGGACGCCCCTGGAAGTCAACCTGAAAACCAAAGTGGGCAAAGACGGCAAAGAGAAAGAGGTAGCCCCCAACTACAAGAAAGAGGTCTACGACCGCTACGGACGCTTCGGTTACGGCATCCCGCCCCGTGGCTATGCCGATCTGGCCTTTGTCCAGCACATGCTGGCCAGCCTGAAAGACGATGGTCGTATGGCGGTGGTACTGCCCCACGGTGTGCTGTTCCGTGGCGGTGAGGAAGGCAAGATTCGCCAAGGCTTGCTGAAAGGCACCAGCGAGCAGCCCGGTGACCGGATTGAGGCGGTGATTGGTCTGCCGGAGGCGCTGTTCTATAACACCGGCATTCCTGCCTGTGTGTTGGTTATCAATAAGCAGAAGCCCGCCAACCTCAAGGACAAGGTGATCTTTATTGATGCCAGCGGTGAGTTTGCCGAGGGCAAGAACCAAAATAGTCTACGAGCGCAGGATATTGACCATATTCATGAGGCGCACAGTGCGGCTTTTCATAATGGCGTGGAGGAGGAGAAATATTGTCGTCTGGTGTCGATGGGTGAGATTGCTGGTAATGATTACAACTTGAATATTGCGCGATATATCGATACTTCTGAGGCAGAGGTGACAGTGGATATTGGTGCGGTATTGGGTCAGTTGGCAGTTATCAGTGGCCAATTGGCAGAGGTGGATGCGGAGTTGGATGGGTATTTGAAAGATCTGGGACTTTTGACAGCATCCACTGATGTGGAGGTTGTATAGTAATGATCGTGTCAGTCGCAGATGGTTATTCAGAAAGCCCTCTCGGTTTAATCCCTGAGAATTGGGAAATCGTTACGTTGGGAGAGGCACTTGATGTAAGGGATGGTACGCATGATTCACCGAAGTATCTGGATCATGGAATACCATTTTTGACATCAAAAAATCTGTCTTCTCATGGTATTGATTTGACCGATGTAAACTACATATCAGAAGATGATCATGCTAATTTTTCTCGCAGGTCTCATGTCGAAAATGGTGACATTCTTTTCGGCATGATAGGGACTATCGGTAATCCGGTTATTATTGATCTGGACTTTGAAATATCAATCAAAAATGTAGCGCTGATAAAATTTGGGGATCAGCCAAAATTGCATAACCAACTAACCCTAAACCTACTTAAGTCAGATCTTGTCAACAACCAGTTCATAAAAATGTCTAATGGCGGGGTTCAAAGCTTTATTTCTCTTGGCTCAATCAGAAAACTGCTCGTACCGTGCCCCCCACTCCCCGAACAAAAAAAAATTGCCCGCATCCTGTCGTCCGTCGATAGCAAGCTGGCACTGATCGACCAGCAGATCACCACCACCCAAACCCTGAAAAAGGGGTTGATGCAGAAGCTGTTTACCCAGGGTGTCGG
>JAQFVO010000382.1 GCA_027942505.1 Endozoicomonas sp.
CAGATCATACGTAATAAAGTGGACTTGCCGCAACCGGACGGCCCTACGAAGGCAACAAACTCCCCGCAGCAGGGGCGGATATGAATGACAATGGCTAAGTCGTGTTCAGGCTTTGCAGCGAAAAAGAGAGAACCCGAGATAGATGTTGGCTTTGTTCCTCGATCGTTCGCTTAAGCGCCTGATAAAGAAATTTCGTGTAAAATCTCTTTCATTATTATCTTATCAAGGTGTATCGCTAGATGCCAACAAGCGTTTCCCATATGTAGCGGATTCCGAGTGTCAACATCTACTACCTAGGTTGCTTTATTTCTTTACGGACAGTTTGCCAAATTGAAACCAGAAAGTCGAGCTCCACTTTCATTTGGCAGTTAAATGCTCTATGCCGCTAAAGCTTTATAAAGTTGCTTTCAGATAAAATTGCAACAAAATGATATATTGAGAGATCCCGGGCCTCAGATAGCACAACTATTCCAAAATCGTAACCACGAGAAAATAAGAATCGAATGCACCTGCTGATCTTAAAACAATCAGGCAATTTTAGTTTTAAGAATTTCTAGCAATCAAGGCAAAAAAAAGGAAGAAAATGAAACCATTAAGCTTAAGGGTCTATTTCAATGTAACCCTTCAACCTCTAACAGTGATAAGTATCTAATTTCTCTTCACAGTCTCAATCCTTATTCAAACACTAAGGTCACGAATAGAAAAGAAATAATCATTTATCAAAGAACCTCTTGACCGTTAAATAATTTCTCTTAGTCGTTAACATAGGAAATGTCTCGGAGAGAGAAGGGAAAATATGCCCACCAATTTAAGGGTGTAAAAAGGGAAAAGAAGGAGACATACCGTTTGATCCTTTAGCACCGTCCGCTGCTTTCTTTGCAGCGAGAGGATTACCAGTATTACAACTGAAGAAGCCACCAAAGGGTTGTTCTGAAATGTGGAAATTATTTAAAGACAACTCCTTAATCTCTACCGGCTGCCGCTGAGGGTTGTTCCTTATTTTTTGATTCAAGCTGAAGGGGGTGAAAGTATCTGAACTTTGGCTCTGACCCTTGGTAACTGAACAGCTTCCTCACTGAATGTTGGCCAGCCAAAAGCTGTATTCCAAGTGCCAGGCTTTCATAAGGGATACCTGATGTTGTTATGGCTGATATTTTAAAACTGTGGATTACCTGACCATTTCTCCAGAGATAGACAGACGCTTTGGTACAATGGCCATTCTGTCGAATAGTTATATTGTCTGGCTTTTTTTCACTGATCTTGTTTATTGCAGCATCCAGCTCTCTGTAAGCTTCTGTCATATTTCCGGAAGTGTCGACAAAATGCAAGTTAGATGTTTTGACTCCCCCTTGTGACAGATTGGCCAAAAGCTTAATCACCTGCCTGGCATCAGGGCTGTCTAATGCTCGTTTGCCCAGAATTACTTCTACCAGTACATGCCAGTCCTGATAGTGTTTATCATACTTGCTATGGTGAAATTCTCCTGAAATTTCCAGGGCGACGACCTGCAAAAAAATACCCAGCTCCCTCTTCAGGTCCTCTTCAGTAAAAACCTCAGGAGAAAAATACTCATCGTTCTCTACTGCTCCATCATCTTCATCAGGGGCATCCCAGTCAGCCGCTGGCTTACTAATTGGCTCCTCAACATCATGAACATCCATTTTGGCGATTAATGTCAGAAATTCTGCACTACAGTATCCAAGATGTTTGCCAGAACTTCTGATGATAGTGATGAACCCCAGCAACTCCTCCAAACCCCAATCCTGTGGTGGCTTTTTGGATATAATGTCTTGATGAAAGATCATGAAATCGGAGGGAAAACGAACATCAAGCACTGCCTCAAAGAACATACGATGCCAGGT
>JAQFVO010000406.1 GCA_027942505.1 Endozoicomonas sp.
ATTGCCAACCCGCCGTTTTCCGCCAAACAGTGGTGGACGCCCCTGGAAGTCAACCTGAAAACCAAAGTGGGCAAAGATGGCAAAGAGAAAGAGGTGGCCCCCAACTATAAGAAAGAGGTCTACGACCGTTACGGACGCTTTGGTTACGGCATCCCGCCCCGTGGCTATGCCGACCTGGCCTTTGTCCAGCATATGCTGGCCAGCCTGAAAGACGATGGTCGTATGGCGGTGGTACTGCCCCACGGCGTCTTGTTCCGTGGCGGTGAGGAGGGCAAGATTCGCCAGGGGCTGCTCAAAGGCACCAGCGAGCTGCCCGGTGACCGGATTGAGGCGGTGATTGGCCTGCCGGAGGCGCTGTTCTATAACACCGGCATTCCTGCCTGTGTGTTTGTTATCAATAAGCAGAAGCCCGCCAATCTCAAGGACAGGGTGATCTTTATTGATGCCAGTGGTGAGTTTGCCGAGGGTAAGAACCAGAACAGTTTGCGGGCGCAGGATATTGACCATATTCATGAGGCGCACAGTGCCGCTTTTCATAATGGTGTGGAGGAGGAGAAATATTGTCGTCTGGTGCCGATGGGTGAGATTGCTGGTAATGATTACAACCTGAATATTGCTCGGTATATCGACACGTCTGAAATGGAAGACCAAGTGGATATTCGCGCTGTGCTGGCGGTGCTGACTGATCTGGAACGTCAAATGGCGACGGTGGATGATGAACTGAATAGCTACCTGAAAGAACTGGGGCTGCTGGCTGTGTTGAAACAAACGGAGGTGGCGTGATGGAATCTGTAGTAACAAAAGACTTTAAAAACAGCCCTATAGGTATGATTCCCCACGATTGGGATATTCGCCAGCTTCAGGACATTGCAGAATCCATCAGTGTCGGAATAGCAACATCGACCACTTCAAGTTATGTTGAAAAGGGGGTTCCATTCATTCGGAACCAAAATATTCTTCCAGACAAACTCAAAGATAATGATCTGTTGTATATTTCTGACTCCTTTGATCAAGCGAACAAAAACAAACGGCTACAGTCTGGAGATGTCTTAACTGTTAGAACAGGCTGTCCAGGCATATCTTGTGTTGTACCTGAGAAATACGTTGGAGCTCAAACTTTTACGACACTGATTACTCGCCCCTTAAAAAAGTACATAGAGCCTACATTCTTATCCAGATATTTCAATTCTCCTTTCGGCTCAGAACAAATGTTGGGTCGTGCTGCTGGTGGAGCTCAGCAAAACATTAACGCAGGTAGTTTGAAAAGCCTGCATATACCCCTTCCCCCACTCCCCGAACAGAAAAAAATCGCCCGCATCCTGTCGTCCGTCGATAGCAAGCTGGCCCTGATCGACCAGCAGATCACCACCACCCAAACCCTGAAAAAGGGGTTGATGCAGAAGCTGTTTACCCAGGGTGTCGG
>JAQFVO010000460.1 GCA_027942505.1 Endozoicomonas sp.
GTGTGCAGAGCGTGGTGCGCAATCTGACGCGCTTTGGTCATGGGCCCGGACAACAAGCCTTTACCCTGCTGATCATCGATGAGTGCCACCGGGTATCGATGGAGAAAGACGCCAGCTACCACAAAGTGATTAACCACTTTAAACAACTGAACCCCACTCTGAAGGTGCTTGGTTTAACCGCCACACCTTATCGCCTGGGCATGGGCTGGCTGTACCAGTACCTGCAAACCTCATCAAACAAAGGCACCGTCAGAACCGGGGAACCCCGCTTCTTCACAAGGTGCCTGTTTGAACTTCCTCTGTCGTATATGGTAGATAACGGTTACCTGACCACACCACAGGTCTTAGACGCACCGATTGTGTTCTACGACTTCAGCCAACTGTCCAGAGATGGCTTTGGACGCTGTGCCGAGCAGGAGCTGAACCAGTTGCTACAAGGCAAAACCCGGGCAACCCGGGAAATCATCGAACAGGTAAAGCAAGAGGCGACAACGCGTAAGGGCGTGATGATTTTTGCCGCCACGGTGGATCATGCCCGGGAGATTATGGGTTATCTCCCTTCTGACGACAGTGCGCTGATCATCGGCGATACGCCCCCTAAAGAGCGTGATCAATTGATTGACGCGTTCAAACAGCAACGCCTTAAATTCCTGGTAAATGTCTCGGTCCTGACCACCGGTTTTGATGCGCCCCATGTCGACCTTATTGCCATACTGCGCCCGACAGAATCGGTCAGTCTCTATCAACAGATTGCCGGACGCGGCCTGCGCCTGGCACCCGGTAAAAAGGACTGCCTGATCATCGATTACGCGGGCAATCGCTTCAGCCTGTTCAGCCCCGAAGTGGGCACCCCAAGGCCCGACTCCAAGGCGGTGCCGGTCACTGTTCCCTGCCCGGCCTGTGGCCATGACAACAATTTCTGGGGCATTACTGACAGCGACGGTGATTTGATCGAACACTATGGACGACGCTGCCAGGGTGTTGAGGTCTTTGCTGACGGCCATCGGGAACAGTGCGACTTTCGCTACCGTTTCAAGGAGTGCGACCAGTGCGGTGCTGAAAACGATATTGCCGCGCGCAAGTGTCATGGCTGTCAGCGCGCCCTGGTTGACCCGGACCAAAAACTGCGTGAGGCGCTGAACCTGAAAAACTGTCTGGTCATTCGCTGCTCAGGCATGGAGATGACCGAGGATGCCCGGCGCATCAAAATCACCTATCACGATGAAGATGGGGCAGAGGTTCATGAGTTCTTCCGGCTTGAAACCCCGGCGCAACAGGGCGCTTTTTATCACCACTTTGGCAAACATGCCCTGATCAACCGGGGTGAGCCATTTCGTGCCGAATCGGTGGCCAGCGTGATCAGCCAGCGGAAAAAATTTCGCCAGCCGGACTTTGTCATTGCCCAGAAAGAGAAGCATTACTGGAAAATCATCGACAAGCTGTTTGATTACCAGGGGCGGTATCGCAAGGCGGACACTCTTTGAGGGAGGCGTCGCAAAAAGGATAAAAAGCCTTGAACCACGAAGAACACGAAGGCCACAAAGGAAAAGAAAAGCTCTCTTTTGTCCTCTTCGTGCTCTTCGTGTTCTTCG
>JAQFVO010000486.1 GCA_027942505.1 Endozoicomonas sp.
CGGTGACTTGATAATAGGAATCGATATATTCACCAAATTGGCTCATGCCAGAGCCTCCCTTATTTTTACCGGAGTACCGATATTATAGTTCCAGAAGTTTTACCGGAGGCCAGTTGGCAGCACTATCCATTTTTGCCACATAGTACGTCAATTGACGTTCGACTAAATAACTTCTGTAAACAAATGATGAAGAGTTATTCGAGGAATTGTCCTGAAATAATTTTCACATTTCCAGGGACGATACCCGCCGCCCGCAAAAGCACAAACGGTTGAGCCTTTGCGGGCAGCGTCCTGAAATTACGACATTGTTCGTTACCGCCCGCTCAAAGATAAAAGCTGCGGATCGTACCGGAGACAATCAAGCCCCAGCCATCCACCAGGACAAACAGCAACAGCTTGAACGGCAGAGAGATCAGCATAGGCGACAGCATAATCATACCCAGTGCCATCAGGATACTGGCGACCAGCAGGTCAATCACCAGAAACGGCAGCAGGATCAGAAAGCCCATTTGCAGACTGGTTTTGATCTCGCTGCTTAAAAAAGCCGGCATCAGTACCGAAAACGGTATGGCTTCGGGCAGCACAGTGGGTTTACTGCCACGGTCCTGGACTGCCGGAATCTCCCGGGACAAAACCAGAAACTGCTCCATATCGGCCTTGCGGGTTTGCCGGAGCATAAACTGGTGCAGCGGCAGGGCAGCAACCTCAATGGCCTCGCGAAACTGCATGCGCTCTTCCAGGTAAGGCTCGATGGCTTGCTGCCAGATCTGTTCAAACACCGGCTTCATGATAAACGCGGTCAGAATGAGTGCGCTGGCAATCAGAACCCGGGTGGGTGGAATCTGTTGCAGGCCAAGGCCCTGACGCAAAATGGCCAGGACGATCAACACCCGGGTAAAACTGGTGGTCACCATTAACAACCCGGGGAGAAAGGAGAGCGTGGTCAGCACCAGCAGAATTTGCAGATTAACACTATAGTCCTGCTGGCTGTTGCCGGTGCTGACTGACAGCAGTGGCAGCTGCGGCAGTGCCTGTGCCATCAGCGACAGAGTCAGCAATACCATAGCTGCTGCCCAGCGCATCATAGTATCTCCAGAATACGCAGGCCGTAACAGTCGCCAGTGCGAACCACTTCACCGCGGGCAAACACGACACCGTTGATCAGTACATCCAGTGGGTCGTGTTCCCGGCGATCGAGTGTGACTACCGAGCCGCGCTCCAGGTTCAGGACCTCGGCAATGGTCATCGACTTGCTGCCCACGTTCAGTGTCAGCTCAACCTTGACCACGCCCACCCGCTCCAGGTCGGGTGACGTCAATGGCCCACGAGTTCTGGTGATGGAATAAGCGTCACTGAACGGTGTCTCCGGTTTTTGTTCGTCGGGTGTCGTTGCTGCCAGTCCGTCCTCCGGCAATGACTCTGGGTTATCCTCACCAGTGGCCGGTTCTTGCGCTGGATTTGTTTCAGTGGCGTCTGCCGGCTGTGGTGCTTCGACCACGGTATCAGTCTGCAGGTTGTCTGGTACAGAATGTTCTGTGTCAGACTCAGCGTTATTCACTGACTTGCCCTCCGTAGTTGTCAATTTGCAACGTCAGGTACCCCGCGCGCTGTCCGGTCGTTCCCAGGAATAAGGTCCTGTTGGCAACATGCATAACCGCCTGGTTCGGGTCGGAGATGGGTAAAATATCGCCGGTTTTGAGCCTGCGTAACCGATCCAGCGACAGTGTAAGCGGCGCCAGATCGACAAAAGCCGTAATATCAATCTGACCCAGAAAGCTGGCAATGTGTTCTCTGGTACCGTCTGTCATGGTCTGTACATCTGCCTGCACCATGGCCTGGGTGAAGGTATTAATCGGGGTGTAAAAACAGATGGGTATTGTTGTCTGGACAGCGGTATTGACCGGGTCATGAATATTCAGGTCAAACCGGGCTTTCAGACAGTCGTCGTTAAACGGTAGTACCCCCGTTGCCCCAAGCCAGTGAACCGGTTCGCTTCTGGTCGATTCACTGGCAGTTGTGGCTATATTCTGCGCACAAAGTCCTCGCCATGCTTCGGCCAGGGCCTGTGCCAACTGGTCCAGCAACTGCTTGCCAATTCTTGAAAACGTGGGTCTGTCTGCAGTGCCCGGGGTGGGCAATGACAGCTCATCGGCAATACTGCCGCCAAAACAGATGGTGGTTAGCAGTGCCGACAGGCGTGGGTCGAACTGGACAAAGGCAAAGTCATCCCTGCCGCCCAGTGGCAGGGAAAACTGGTAGAGCGTCTGCCTGGCCAGTTGTTGCAGCTGGCAGATCGTAGTGTATGCGTCATGGCCGACGTGATAATGAATGGCAAAGGCAGGGTTCTCAATCAGCGCTTTCATCGCCGCAAGTATTTGTGCCGGAAATGAGGCACACAGCGCCCCGATCGTCCGGGTCATAAGCAGCACTGATGGCGAGGTCTGAAGGAGACAGCCACGATCTGAACAGGCCTGGTGATTTTCAGGTAATTCACCGGCCTCATCGTTTTGGCTGGCACCCTGTTCAGACATCTAATTTACTCCTGTTCAGACCAATACTGACACTGTTACATCATCGCAGGTTGTTCGTCTCGGCCATGCAAACGACAGCCTTCAGGACAAAGTAGTTCATACTGTTGTTATTTCCATCATGCCAGTAAGCAGTACACAACCATGGTCTTTAGTAAACATCTCTTCCCGCCGCTGGCCCGGATGCTGATAGCTCTGCTGATGCTACTGTCAGGGCTGCCCGCGTCTGCCACCGTTTATCGTCTGGAGATGGATGATGTCGACTGGCAGTTACATGAAGACAAGCACTTCAAGTGCACCATACTCCAGAAGGTGCCTTTGTTCGGCACAGTGGCTATCAGTGTCAGGGCTGGACGACAGCTGTTCATGGAATTACAAACCTCACTGTTTCCCTCTTTACCGGCCTCAGTGCAGCTCTGGCTGCAAGGGGATGGTTGGGGGCATTTTGCCACTGAGCGCGAAATAAACGGCATAAGACAGAATATTCCAATAACTGCCTTTTATCTCTCGGATAGCCCCAGTTGGGTGGGAGTCGATCTGAAACTGGAATTGCCAGTACGCCAGCTGCTGGTACTGTTAGACAGTAATCGTCTACTTCAGGCGCAGGTACTGAGAAAAACCGGCAACAGTACCTATCAGCTTTTTGCCGTGAATATGCCAACGGTAGGGATGTTGCCAGCCATGAACAAAATGTCAGATTGTATTGCCAGTCTTTTGCCGAGAGATTTTCAGCAATTACAGCAATATAACCTGCATTATGCCCTCGGGCGTTTTCAGCTGAACAGCTATCAACGACAGTGGTTAATTGATACGGCACGCTACGTGGCGGTGGATGATCGCATCATATCAATCACCATCGATGGCAACAGTGACAACACACCATTTCGCGACAGTGATGAAACCATCGACCGGCTACAGAACCTGGAGCTGTCAAAGCAGCGGGCAGACGTAGTTCGCACTAATCTGGATCGGTATTTGCAGGAAGCCGGGGTGACTCGTCCGGTGAAGATTGTCACCCGCTACCACGGCGAGCGGTACCCGGTGGCCAGTAATGCCACGGCTGCCGGGCGTTACCAGAACCGGCGGGTTGAGGTGACGCTACTGACGTCAGAGGATGACACCAATAAAAAGTCAGTGAAATAGTGGAGCAAATTTCTCATCCAATGAGGACAATCAATCTGATCTTTACCAACCGCCAAATCTGTCCCATGGATGACCGCGCCCGTAGTATGAGCTGTTCATAAAGTGAAACAGAGGTGGTTCCTCGGATGTGCCATCGTTGTAGGAAATCTCCACTTCTTTGCCATGGAATAGGTATACTTTGCCCCCTTTATCTATTTTATCGAGACGTGTTTTACCTTCCAGTGCTGTGCCAGAAACGGCACACTGGTTGTTTTCTTTGTCATGTACAATGGTTAAATGTACATCCCTGTGTCGT
>JAQFVO010000503.1 GCA_027942505.1 Endozoicomonas sp.
TGCCGGTGCAGACTGCGAACCAGGTCAAGCTTTTTGCCGTGTTTGAAAAAGTAGGCCAGGGACGAAAACAGGCTGCACTTGTGCCGCATGGTCAGCTCCTGCCAGCCCAGCCTGTCCAGCCAGCGCGCACCCTTCTGGCCAACCTGGGCGAACAGTTCGGTCATTGCAGAGAACAACTCGTCATCTTCACGGTTCACCCGAGACAGAGCAGTGACGAAGCGTTCACCAGGCATTTTCAGAAACCCGGGCGTTATGCCCTCAAATATCAGTGACAAGAAGGCGGCATCTGCCGACAATTCATACCCGGACAGCAACACCTTGAGAGGACCAACCAGAAAAACAACATCATCCGCTCTCCTGATTGCCTGCGGTCCTTCGGTCATCATGTGATGAAAGCGGAGAAATTCAGCCTCCGTGATGTTTATTTGCAGGCACTGATGATATTTCACCTGACAAGTTTGAAAGGACACCCAATCCACGCCAGCGAAGCGCGCAAAACTCCTGACGCACAATGACCAGTAGGAGCAACTGGACAGCAGTGAGCGTGGGTCGCTGCCGGGCGCCCGCATACGTTGATTCTTTCCAGTCACTCTACTGCTGGCGCAATGCCTTGTGAGCGAATGGCTCGCTGATACTTGCCCGACCTGAACACCGCCCAGGGCAGCACCATTGCCAGACGGTGCAACGGGAGAGTGCTGCCCCTTACGTCTTGACTTGCGACGGGTGACGATCTGCCACGGACCATCACCTGTTGTTTGCTCGATCTCTTGCTCAGGAACAGTAGGTAGAGCAGTGCCCTCAAGGGCATCAAAATAGTCATCATCTGAGCTGTCAACATCCTGATCGGCATCGAAGTACTCACTGTCGGACACCGAGCTATCCGAATCAACGCTCCGGTCAACCAGGCACCAACGCTGGCCAATAGCTTTACCAGGCAGATCAGACGTACTCTGCCGGCAAGGCAATATCGAACCAGAAGGAAGGGAGGCGGCAGGAGATGGTTGATGGCCAGTGGGAATATTCAGGGAGTGACTGGGTTGCAAAGAGGCTAAATCCACGGTTAATCCTTACGGCTGACGACTACCCGCCGTTTGATACCGGCTATTTCTGTTAGTTCCCAAGCTCTGCCCACTTGAAGACCGTACCTTACTACGTTTTGTCCAACCCCGGGAAAAACTGTTTTTTTTACCACCGATATTACCGGACAGTTTGTTGACGGGGGGAGTATCTCTAAATTTTACTGGCATTGTGTTGCCTAAGCTGGATTGGAAGTTGTGGTAATTTACCGGAGTCCTCTGATGATTTGACTGACTGGAGATATTCCGCC
>JAQFVO010000537.1 GCA_027942505.1 Endozoicomonas sp.
TCGTGCGGTTGCGATAAATTGGTCTAAAAACGCCTGCTTCTTTGTCAAATAGCCCCGCTATTCTCCTCAGAAGCAGACATTCTCATCCTCAATTTCTCGCAATCCTCGTTACAGGCGCTATTCTCAGACAGCCTCCTGGTCAGTGTGAATAACCTCTCGTTTGCCGTTACACTGTGTCGGGAATCACATCGGAACACGATCATGCACGATACAGATAGCCTGCCGCTGGTTATGGAGCCGGAATTTTTCCACTCTTTCCTGACCAGTGGAGCAAGCAGCGAGCTGAAAAAAAGAGTGGTGATTATCGACCTCTGCCCTGAGAGCCTGTATCACCGGTTGCATATTCCCGGCGCCATTAATGTTCAACCCCACCTGTTAAGCAGCGGTACTCCACCCGCCCGGGGCAAACTGCCAGCCCTTGATCAGCTGGAATCACTGTTCAGCACTCTGGGCTTTACCGGTAAAGAGCACTTTGTCGTTTATGATAATGAAGGCGGTGGCTGGGCAGGGCGTTTTATCTGGACGCTGGATGTGATCGGCCATCAGGGCTACTCCTATCTCAATGGCGGCATCCACGCCTGGTTGCACGAAGGGCACCCTACTGAGTCGGTGGCCAACGAGCGAGCACCCTCAGCCGTATCCCTGAGCATTGATGAGAGCGTGATCGCCAGCAAAGAGTATATCCTCGGGATGCTCAACAGCCCGGACGTTGCCATCTGGGATGCTCGCTCACCTCAAGAGTTTTCTGGTGAAAAAGCCATGGCACTCAGGGCAGGCCATATTCCCGGCGCCGTCAACTTTGAGTGGACCCGTGCCATGGACCCGGCCAGAAACTACCGCATCAGGGAGGGGTTGACCACCGAGCTTGCTGCCCTGGGCATCACCGCTGACAAAGAGATCATCACTCACTGCCAGGCCCACCACCGTTCCGGGTTTACCTACCTGGTGGGCAAGACCCTTGGCTTTACACATCTCAAAGCATACGACGGTTCGTGGTCTGAATGGGGCAATATGCCCGACACGCCTGTGGAACAGTGACAATGAAAAGGGATACCGGTTGGGATTGTCCAGAAATGATTGCCAAATCTACAGGGACGCTGTCCGCTGCCCGCAAAAGCAGAAATGGTTGGGCCTTTGCGGGCGGCGGATAGCGTCCTGAAATTAACCAGTCATTATTTACGGGTATCCAAATTTTTCTCTTCAACACAGAGGTTAAGCAAATGGATGGCATGGTGGCAGCCTGCACGCTGATGAACTTTCAACGAACCCATACCGCCAAAGAAAATAATACTGAAACAAAGCCCCTTCGTGCTTTTGGTAAAAATGTGGCTGCAAGACAACAGAGCAGTACCCCAGCCTCTGATCTTCTGAATTTGTGCCTGTTAGGCGCATTACACCAACGAAAGTATGATGAGGCCAAAAACTATTCTGAAATGCTGCAAAGCAGCGGGGTAAGAGTAAACAAATCGGTTGAGTCGATACTGAACGCTGAACTGATAGAAACAATCAAGGAAAGGAAACTTCAAAATACACAGAAGCTGCAGACAATTTTACTTGGCACAGGTGGCAAGTTAACGGAAGAAGTTTATCGAGAGATGAATAGTACGCTTATTCACGCCATAGAGTGCGGTCAATACGATACGGCAGAAAAGTGGCAGTCCATATTTCTTGATTCTGGTGGCAAGCTGGCAGAAGATGCCAGGATGCGGCTGGACAGGGAAATCGATCGCAATATAAACCTTGAACGGTACGATGCTGCAAGCCGGTTACTTCGCATCTACGAAAACCTGGCATAAAAAATAGAAAACTAAGAAAACAGGACACCAATACTTACTTCGACTGAAAAAAAAGGGGTGTCTTTTTTTCTTTATCTCCCACACAGATCCATCCCCGGTCGACAACCCGATCATTGTTAGTGAACAAGACCATTTTGTTAGTCAATTCTGCTCTCAAGGCGATTATTACTTTTAAAAAATTATTGATAAAGCTGTTATTAATCAAGTAGAGAGTAGAATTCCCCGCATGGAAAACAGAGTAGCGATACCAGAATGCAGAGTCGCAATAACTGAAAATTATCCTCCCATCAAAATGCTCATATGCAACAGTCCCAAAGTTGCCCCCGTTCCAGAAACCAAGCCACACCTAACAGAAGCTCAGCTTAACGAGCTGTTTTCTCAACTTGACGGTAAACTATTAACCTGTCGGTTAGCTAAGTGTATCTCGGAGCAGTCCTTGCAACTTGAAGGCCGTTACCACCATGTACGATGTTTCAATGAGGTGGTGCGCAGGATTAACACAGACGAGCAACGCGAGATCATGAACATACTATCCGCAGTGACCGATGATCATATTGAGATGATTGTACGGTGTTGTGTTGATCCCTCCCTTATGACCCGAAACAATTATGAGCTGTTAAAATCTTTCGATTTTCCTTATCAGCTTTTGAGAGCGTTCAGGGATTAAAAAATTACAGTTAATGAATTTGCCACCATGATCTCTTTACATGGGATTTACCAGGAAAATGTTCAGTTAAACGCCGGATTTGAATTACAGTTCAAAAGACTGTTTGATCAGGATGGTCAACCCATCGATGCCTCCTGGGAACTCATTGCCCAGACATTACGCCAGTCAAATGAAAAGGGAGTTGTTTTTTGGTTTGATGTTGGCCACATCATCAAAACCATGCAGGAGAAACTGGCCACTGTTCGACCGGTTGAAGCCGTTTTCTGGCATTACCCATTCACCAAATCGTCGGTACCGACAGTTGCCGACGCCGTCAGGTGTATGGGCGTATGGGCTCTGACAAGATTTGCTGATCAGGAAATGGTGCCCGGTATCAGTACACGACAGGCTCTGTTGGATGCAACATTCGAGAAAGAAGCACATCGGATAAATCCGGTGATTGGTATAAGCAGTGTTGTGGATATCAGAGAAGGTGGTTCAGGACGTTACCGTGATTTTGCATTGCCTTTTCCGGGCATCCCTCTGCCGAAAAAAGCCGATGATATTGCTGCCCCATTCAATATTGACTTTCAAATTCACGACTATTATCACTTGTTACGGGTGAGTTTACTGGCCAATGAAGATATCGATTTATACCTTGCCATCGGTGATGAACTCAAGCGCCAGAGGGATCATTACCATCATGCAATTGGTGAATTGAAGCGTATCTGCAAAGAGAAATTAGCAGCATATCCTGAGTTCAAAAAACGTATCGATAAACTGCCTGTCGAGCAAAGACAGAAGGCAATGGCGAGGCTTGGTAGGGATTTTTATAAAGTGTCCAGATTGATAACTTACCTGAAGAAGGCACGCAAGGCGACCGGCCAATACAAGGCCAGACTGTATGACATGGAAATGCCGGGGTCCAATTATAAGCAGAGTGATTCCTTTGCCAAACTCTCCGACTTGGAAGCCAGGCGCTTTGATTTCCACATTGACAACCTGCTCTTCCTGCTTCACGTGTCTTCAAACGATGAAGGACAGGAGCTGTTGGATGGAATGCTTGCTGAAATTGCCGGACGAATTGTTATACCAATGATTTCCGGCGGACTGATGAGTCTTCGGGCACAGTTCCTGAAACTTGACCAGATATATACTTACAGGCTGAGAATGCTGAAAACGAATCCTGCAATACAAGACGAAATGGTTGTGCAAAAGGTGCTGCAAAAGGTGCAT
>JAQFVO010000583.1 GCA_027942505.1 Endozoicomonas sp.
CGCTACACCCAGCACCGTGTTTACGATGGGAAGCTGGCAGACCCAAGAGAGATTAAAAAAGCATTTGTGGAACAGGGTTACATTGTCGTTGGAAATGTTTCTACAGCAACAGATCGTGCAAACGCAGTTAGCCTGTTGCAACGACAGGTCAAACAGTGCCCGCAAGCCAGCATCAACGGTTTTTTTGAACTGTACCATGATGATGCCCTGGCCCAGCTCAGACAGAACCCGACCATGGTCAACCTGTTTGAAACCCTTTGGGATAACAAGAAATTATGGGTGGTATTTGACCGTTGCATATATATGCGCCCGGGAATCGACCAGAACAGCGAACTTCCCCTTCATGTGGATCAAAACCCTCATGCCCAGCCCGGCTTCAGTTCGGTTCAGGGCTTATTGGCCCTCAGGGATTGTGATAAAACCACCGGCATGCTGGGCATTATCCCCGGCTCCCATCATGACTTCGGGCGCTATAAATTGTGGTCAAATGATAAACAGGGCTGGATCAAATACCAGGGCGAGGACGTGCAAACCCGTTGGCAGGCACTGCGGGCGGTACGGCTAAAAGAGGGAGAAATGGTGGTTTGGGACTCTCGCCTGACCCACTCACGATTTAATGCCGACCCTGCCTGCGCCGACCAATGGAATGAGCGTATGCTGGCGATGATTAGCTTTCTGCCCGCCTCTACAAGTGAGACCCTGAGGGAAAAAAGGGTGCATGCCTTTGAAAGTGGCACGGGCCAATTCGATCATGACGCAGGATTGCGAAAAACGGCAGGCTCTCACATACCATCATTACGGTTATCCCCGGAAAAGCTGACGCAAACAGGCAAGAAAATCTATGGTATCGAGCCTTGGTGATTGGCTTTTCTGCATACGCCCCTGGTGTTGCTAAGGAGTTGTCCTTAAATAATTTCCACTGAACGTTTGCCACGGAGACACAGAGGAAAAGCTTTTTCTCTTCTGCGTGACTCTATGCCTGCGTGGCAATTTTCTTTCACGACAAATATTGGAACAGTGAGGTGAATACCCTGACAGGAGGACGTCGCAAAAGGCTCTGAAAAGAAGGGAACCACAAAGACGCGGAGACACAAAGTTTTTTCCGAGCCTGCTCAGGCTACGCCCGGGAGACAAAAATAGCTTCCTTTGTGCCTTGGTGTCTTTGTGGTTCAACGCTGTTTGCTTTTTGCGACAGCCTCACAGATGGCTATCCCTGCCAAGTGGGTTCCGTACAATCCCTGTACGGAACGACAGCGGTGAGAGAGGTCATCCCCTTCTCCTTATCATCCCGCATATGAACTGCGCAAGAAGGGATTTAAGACTTGTGGTTAATAGGCAGCCCTATGGGAAGAACATAGGTCACCCATTTTCTCACCCGAAATATTTGTGAGCGTCCTGATCTTTTTTAACTGAATAAACCGAGGGGAACTTTTTGGCTTGCGGCATTCTCTAATTAGTACTTTAGTAACAAATTTATCAAGAGATGCTTATGAACATTCCCGTAATACCTTCCCATGCCACCTGGAACGATCAGGTTAGTTACAGTTCAAACAATACCCTGGTCGGTAAAAACGGAGACAAAACCCTCAAAGTCGTTGTTGATGCCCCCAAAACCATGACCACCATGCCCCGTGAACCTGCCAAGGCTCCCATTCAGGAGCGCTCGTTGACCAGAACTCCGGGCTATATGCCCTTTTTTCGGACTTCCGAGACACCAACTATCCCACCCCCCCTATTGGATGCCCCGGCTTTTAATGCCATGGCCTCTGAATTTCACCAGAACGATATCACCATTAATGACCCT
>JAQFVO010000598.1 GCA_027942505.1 Endozoicomonas sp.
GCTGTCATTCCGTACAGGGATTGTACGGAACCCATCTGGCAGGGATAGCCATCTATCCGGGCATTCCTGCCAGATGGGTAATCCCTGCACGGAATGACAGCACAGTGACTCGGTCTTTTGCGACAGCTTCTTTGGCGGGAATGGGGGGGCGGTATTTCCCCACAAAATAAAGTTTAGCCATTCGATCAGACGATTTATTTACGCCAGACCATTGGGATATGTTTTTTAAACGACACTTTCTATATAGCACTGAGCAGCTGCCGTATCGCCTCCAATAGCAACGTCACCGCTTCAACATGGCGCTTCCTTGCTGCGATACCGAGTGGAGTTATCTCCATACCGTCTTCAAACTTGCAGACTGAGTACAGCACTTCCCTGACTGATTTGTGCTTTCCATAAGCCAGGAGCGTAGCCCCGGCACCCAACAACTGCTCCATCATCTCAACATTTCCCTGACTGGCAGCAATATGCAATGGTGTTGCGCCATCTTCTGCCCGGGTTTTCCTTAGTGCCGCGTTGATGACAAAACACTTTTCCTCTCTTGGTAACACCTCCAGCATCTGCATGAACTGCTCCACGCTTTGGTGATGCCCGCCCAGGGCCGCGTTCAGAATTGTCATCTTCATTCCCTCACTGCCAATCAACAGCGACTGGCACATCCTGTGGCCGTAATTGACTGCCAATTGCAGAGGCGTCCTGCCCTCGTTATCTCTGGCATGCACGGAAATGTCCGGAGCAGTCACTAACGCCTCAATGCACCCGGCGTGGCCGAAACGGGCAGCGGCGTGCAGGGGCGACCAGCCACCGATGTCCTCCTCATTCACCAGAATGTCAGAAGCGCCCAGTAACAACCGGACGCACTCGGTGAAGCCACGATAGGCAGCAATGTTCAGGGCCGTCAAGCCATCGTTATTCTTTTCATTGACCAGAATACCGGCGCCGGTCAGTAACGCCTCAATGCACTCGGCGTGGCCGAAACCGGCAGCGGACTGCAGGGGCGTACAGCCATCGCTCCTCTTTTCATTGACCAGAATCCCGGGAGCGGTCAGTAATGCCCTGATGCACCCGGCATGGCCTCCAGAGACGGCGGAGCACAGAGGTGTCCGGCCATAGTCATTCTTCTCGTTGACATTGACGCCCGCAGCCTTCAGTAATGCTTCGACACACTCGGTATCGCCTTCACTGGCAGCCAGATGAACGGGCGTAAAGCCATGATAATCCTTTGCATTGACCAGAATGTTGGGGGCACAAAGTAGCGCCTCGACGCACCCGACGCAGGCATTTTTGACAGCAATGTTCAGGGGCGTTAAGCCATTTTCATCCCTCTCGTTGACCAGAATGCCAGGAACGCTCAGTAATGCCTCGACGCACTCGCTGTGGCCCAGGCTGACAGCGCAGTGCAGGGGCGTCCAGCCATTAACACTTTTCTCATTGACCAGAATGTCCGGAACACTCAGCAACAACCTGACGCAGCTGGTGTGGCCGGAACGGGCAGCAACGTACAGTGGCGTAAAGCCATCGTGATTCTTTACATTGACCAGAATCCCCGGAACGCTCAGCAAGGCCTCGACAGACGCGACGTCACCATCATTGGCAGCGAAGCACAGGGGCGTCCAGCCATTGCTGGTCTTCTCATTGACCAAAATGCCCGGAGTCCTCAGTAACGCCCCGACGCCTTCGGCGTTGCTTTCATCGACGGCAAAGCTCAGGGGCGTCCAGCCATTCTCATCCTTCTCATTAAGCAGAATGTCAGGAGCATTCAGCAACGCCACAAGGCACTGTGTGTGGCCTGCTTTGGCAGCGTTGTTCAGGGGTGTCCGGCCATCCTCATCCTTCTCGTTGACCAGAATACCCGGCGTATTCAGCAACGCCACAAGGCACTCGATGTGGCCCTCTCTGGCAGCATTGTTCAGGGGTGTCCGGCCATCCTCATCCTTCTCATTGACCAGAATGCCCGGAGCATTCAGCAACCCCACAAGGCACTGTGTGTGGCCTTCCCTGGCGGCACTGTTGAGGGGCGTAAAGCCGTGGTTATTCTTTGCATTAATGTCAATGCCACAGGTGGCCACTAATGTTCTGACGCACTCTGCGTGGCCGTGTCTGGCTGCACAGTTAAGGGGCGTAAAGCCATCGTTATTTTGCTCATTGACGTCAATGCCCGGGACTGCCTGTAACAACAGTTCCAGGTACC
>JAQFVO010001210.1 GCA_027942505.1 Endozoicomonas sp.
TCAAGCTGCCGTTTATACTGATCACCTACGTAGTGATAAGCCAGCTTTTGCAGCTTGCGAACATCCTCGAGAAACTGAGCCTGGATTGACACATACGAGTCACTGATTGAAAGCTCCCCGAAATCCCTGATAGGCGGTAGCTCAATATACTCTGACTGCTGCGTTGCGGTCAGTTCTGGAGCAGCATCAGGCTGCCAAGGGCGAAAAAGCGTTGAATGAGCGGCTGAAGCCGAAACAAGCTTCAGAAAACACAGTGAGCGTTTTGGGCCCGGCAAGCTTTACAGAGCGACAGTTATGACACCGCCTGTTCAATCAGGCCCATCGGCCCTGAACCGGGACAACCCGGGCAAAAGCGATGATTCTGTCTGTTTCCAAGGTCGCAGCATCAGTCAGCTGCCGTCCGAAGTGCTGCCGGCCATTACTCAGTATTTATCCATGCGTGAGGTGCTTGTTTTTGGTCAGGTCTGTCGTGACCTGCGCAGTAAACTGGAGGAGTGTGGGGTAATAACCAATATCTGGAACTACTTGTCTTTGCCAACCAACAAAAAACGCTCCGTCCATCGGTTTGTTACCGGCAACCGGCTATTGATTGATTATCTCAGAAATAATCCTGCCGGTTATCGCAGCTCTTTCCCAATACAACACGGTCCGGCCATTTTTGTAAAAAATGCCAGCCACTTTCGGGAGCAGACGGTCAGCGCATCTTCTATTTCCCTGGTACCAAGTGGTTGTATCAATCTGCTCAGTGAGGACCTGTTTTGTGAATTCAATGACCAGCACAACTGCCTGATTCAGGAAGATAATAATCTTCATCAGTTGCATATCTGGACAAACCAGAAAGAGGGCACCTGGGAAAGGGAACACACAATGGGTTACGAGATCATTTATCAGGACTCCAAACAACACGGTGCAGATATTATCATCACCTCTGGCAGGGAGGATGGAAAAATTCATTTATTGACTGTTAAACGTAATGAATTGGGCGAGTGGAATGAGACTCAGAAGCAGTGTTTACATGATATTTCACCATCACTGGAAAACTATTACATATATAAGATATACCTCGCAAAAAACCATCGTTTGATGCTTTGTGATATGGCTAAGATTGCCTGCGGAGATAGTGGAGTATTAATCTTTGGCTGTGATGCTGATGGTCGATGGTTAAAAAAAGGCATGTTTCAATTTTATTCCATTATTACCAATCTTAAATTTAAGTGCAGTCAGGGTTGTAGAGATGTTGCCATATTCACCGATGATCTGATTTTTTTTGTCAGTGAGCAGGATGATGGGGTCTGGATAAAAACAGGGGAAATTGCGACAGATCTGTTTTTTGAGGAAAGAAACCTGAAATTCAGTATGGATGATCACCATCTTGTTGCATTGGGTGAGATAACAATATGGCAACCAGGCGACCAGTCAGTAATGAAATGCTCCCACGCCATTGTTTCCAGTTGTGATGAGCAGGGCCATTGGTCGGAGGTAAAGAGAATAATCAGAACCTGTGACCTGACAATGCAGCAAACAGGTCCATACGCCAGATTCAGTTCAGACAGCAAGCACTTGTTTATCTGTATAGCTGATGAATTGATCATCCTGAGTCTGCATGAGCGAAAATGGCTGTCGTCAACCAACCCGTTTAAGCTGACCGATAGCAGCAGCTGTAAAATCAGTACGACGATGGACCCATCTTTATTTATGATTAACTCAGATAAAACTGGCTGTATTTATGCCATTGATGCATCGGGAGTCTGGGGAATACAGCATGAATTTTCGTGTTTTCCTGATTTACCTCCCAAAATCAGCCCTGACGGTAATACGGTAATTTGCCCTTGCGGTGAACATCGGCATATTGACATCTGGGTTCGCAGACATCCGGGTCAATGGATAAAACAGCAACCTGCTATCCTTGCCTGCCGGGTAGAGTTCAGTCCGGATGGTTCTCTTGTGGCGCTTGCCGGCCGCCACGAATTGATTATGCTCGGGCTGACAGAAGAAAAGCAGTGGCAGAAAAAGGGTCACCAGCTATTTGAAGGTTGTGTTGAGGATTTGTTTTTCAGTCCATGTGGTCGCTCGATCCGCGTTGATCATGCAAAGGGGGGGAGTGTTTATGTCACCATCTGGCAGATCGAACCACAGGAGCCACAAAGTGGCTGCCAATCTTCTTTTTACACACCTGTTTAAATGCTGCCGGGCATGACTGGGTAGACATTGCAGGATTGTGGAAAAGCTGACACTCCCTGCCTTGTCGGCTGTCTCTTAGTCACAAATGTTCATGACGATGGTTCGTCACCCTCTGTCATGAAAGCTTCAGCCACAGAGTCACGGAGACACAGAGGAAAAGCTTTTTTTCTCTTCTCCGTGTCTCTGTGCCTCCGTGGCAATTTTC
>JAQFVO010000629.1 GCA_027942505.1 Endozoicomonas sp.
CGTCGTTCCCGCGAAGGAGGCTGTCGCAAAAAGCATAAAGGCCTCGAAGGACACGAAGAGCACAAAGGAAAAGAAAAGCTCTTCTTCGTGTCCTTCGTGGTTCCCTTCTTTTCAGAACCTTTTGCAACATCCCCCAGGGCAGGTCACTCAAAGCCAGCCACCGAGCTCCTTCCAGCGGTTGACAATAGCACAGAACAGATCAGCGGTTTTTTCCGTATCGTAGCGCGCCGAATGCGCCTCAGACTTATCAAAGTCGATACCAGCCTCTACACAAGCCTTGGCCAGAACCGTCTGCCCATAGGCAAGCCCCGCCAGCGTCGCCGTATCGAAACAGGAGAACGGATGAAACGGATTGCGCTTAATATCACAGCGTTCAGCCGCCGCCATAACAAACCCCAAGTCAAAGGCTGCATTATGGCCCACCAGCACCGCCCGGTTGCAGTTCTGATTTTTCACCGCCTTGCGCACCGAGCGGAAAATTCGGTTGATAGCATCCTCTTCCGGGTAGGCAATGCGCAGCGGGTGGAAAGGGTTAATACCGATAAAGTCGATGGCGGCCTGCTCGATATTGGCGCCTTCAAACGGCTTGATGTGGTATGACTCTGTCGGGCCCGGATGGACAAAACCACTTTCATCCATCTCAATAATGATTGCGGCAATTTCCAGCAGCGCATCGGTAGCAGCGTTAAAACCGCCGGTTTCCACATCGATCACCACGGGCAGAAAACCGCGGAATCGGTTGACCATGGAGTGGCTGTCATCGGCCCTCAAAGGCTTCTCCTTAATTTACAGTGAAAATACCGCTGTCAGTGTTTTCATGATTTGGGTTGAGCAACGAGCTGCCAGGCAATGCTTTCGCCGGCCCTCAGCGGTTTGACCTGTTGTTCGCCAAAGGCCAGAGTCTCCGGCAAGGTCCATGACTCTTTTACCAGAGTAATGGTGTCCCGGTTCCTGGGCAGACCGTAAAAATCCGGGCCATTGAAGCTGGCAAAAGCTTCCAGCTTGTCCAGTGCGGCCATCATCTCAAACGCCTCGGCGTACAATTCAATGGCGGCAGGTGACGTGTAACAACCGGCACAGCCACAAGCAGACTCTTTGGCACCAACAGCATGAGGCGCAGAATCAGTACCTAGGAAAAAACGACGATTGCCGCTGGTCGCCGCCTCAAGCAACGCCTGCTGATGTCGGTTGCGCTTAAGGATGGGCAGGCAATAGTAGTGGGGGCGAATGCCGCCAACCAGCATATGGTTACGATTGTACAGCAGATGGTGCGCGGTGATAGTGGCTGCCAGATTATCACCACCGGCACTGATAAACCGCACAGCATCTTCCGTAGTGATGTGCTCCATAACAATTTTCAGGGTCGGATAGCGTTCGACCAGGCGCACCAGGTGCCGGTCAATAAACACTTTTTCCCGATCGAAAATATCAATATCAGCGTCAGTCACTTCGCCGTGTACCAGCAGCGGCAGCCCGCATTCGGCCATGGCACTCAGGGCTTCATCAATATTTTCCAGCTGAGTTACGCCAGAGTCGGAGTTGGTCGTCGCCCCGGCAGGATACAGCTTGCACGCCACCACGTCACCACGCGCATGGGCATCGAGAATGGTCTGCCGGGATGTATTGTCGGTCAGATAGAGCGTCATCAGCGGTTGAAAAGCACTGCCAACCGGAGCCTCTGCCAGGATGCGCGCCTTGTATTGGCCGGCCTGATCCGCATCGGTAACGGGCGGTACCAGGTTAGGCATCACAATAGCCCGACCAAAAGCCCTGGCACTGGCCGAAACGGTTTCACTTAAAGCATGGCCGTCCCGCAGGTGCAGATGCCAGTCGTCAGGTCGGGTTATGGTAAGTGTATGGCTCATTAGGAAAGGTACCTTTTCCGGTTTATATGATCGAACCGGTTGGGCATCCTAGCGAAAATAAAAACAATTTGATAGTAGCATTCTCAACCGCTGGCGAACACGTCTCAGATCTTTTTTGGGGGGGCAAAACACCCCTGGTTGGCACAACTGGCGATTGTGAAATACGCTTCGTGAAGCCAATACAGGAGATAAGCCGTCTACTTTGGCGGGGCGCAGCCAATAGACGGTAACAGTCATCCGGGAGTCACAATGAAAAAGATCAATAAAGTCGTTCTGGCCTATTCTGGCGGTCTGGACACCTCCGTCATTGCCAAATGGCTGGAAGACACATACGACTGTGAAGTGGTAACGTTCACCGCCGACCTGGGCCAGGGTGAAGAAGTCGAACCCGCTCGCGCCAAGGCGCAGGCGTTGGGCATTCAGGAGATCTTTATTGACGACCTGCGCGAAGAGTTTGTGCGCGATTATGTCTACCCCATGTTCCGCGCCAATACCCTTTATGAGGGCGAGTACCTGCTCGGTACCGCCATCGCCCGGCCGCTGATTGCCAAACGATTGATCGAGATCGCCAACGAAACCGGTGCCGATGCCATTGCCCACGGTGCCACCGGCAAAGGTAATGACCAGGTACGTTTTGAACTGGGTGCATATGCCCTGAAGCCCGATGTTCAGGTGATCGCACCGTGGCGCGAGTGGGATCTGAACTCAAGGGAAAAGCTGCTGGCATACTGCGACCGCCACGGCATTGAAGTAGAGCGTAATAATGGCAAATCACCCTACTCCATGGATGCCAACCTGCTGCACATCTCCTACGAAGGGGGAATTCTGGAAGATCCCTGGGCAGAACCCGAAGAAGATATGTGGCGCTGGTCGGTCGCTCCGGAACAGGCACCCGATACCCCCGTATATCTGCACCTTACTTACTGCCAGGGCGATATTGTTGCCATCGACGGCACTGCAATGACCCCGGCCGAAGTACTAACCGCATTGAATAAAATCGGCGCAGCTAACGGCATCGGCCGGCTGGATATTGTCGAGAACCGCTACGTGGGCATGAAATCCCGGGGCTGCTACGAGACACCTGGCGGCACAATTATGCTCAAAGCCCACCGCGCCATTGAGTCGATCACTCTGGACCGTGAGGTAGCTCACCTGAAAGACGGATTGATGCCCCGCTTCGCTCAGCTGATCTACAACGGTTACTGGTGGTCACCAGAACGGGAAATGCTACAGGCAATGATTGACGAGAGCCAAAAGCCTGTTAACGGTGAGGTGCACCTGAAACTCTACAAAGGCAGCGTTACAGTGGTTGGCCGGCGCTCTGACGACTCCCTGTTTGATGCCAGCATCGCCACCTTCGAGGATGACGCAGGCGCCTATAACCAGACCGATGCCCAGGGCTTTATCAAGCTCAATGCCCTCAGGTTGCGGATTGCGGCCAGCAAAGGACGAAAAATGAATTAGCCCGTCACACATCACCAACACACTATTCTGTCCACCCGCCACGGTGTAGCAACGGTTTGCCTAAAACCATCATTAGCGCTCACTCCGACAGTGAGCCTTGCGTCCCGGTGATATCACCACTAGATAATAAAGAGAGCCGGTGCCAGACATATTTTTTTGATGACTATTTGTTACATTCCGGAGAGTCTCCCTCATGTGCAAAACGTTTAAAGTGATATCAGCTTACCTGTCCTTCTTATTACTCGTTGCTTGCTCCGCCAATCCAACACAACCTTCCACTCCAACTTCTGATGATCAGGTTGACAACCAGGAGCTGTACACCAACATGGCCACCTATGGTGAATACGTCGGCTGCCTTGCGGCACGACAAAACTCAGACATGCCTGAAAACATAGTAAAACCTGCTGGTAAACTGCCAGGTACTCAGGAAGAGTACCTTGAAGGCTGGCATCAGGGATTCAACAAGTGCCGGATTGGGCTGGGTCCGGTCGTTCCTCCCGGCGGTTCTTACCAATAAGGTACGAAAGTTCACCTTCGCCGCCCTTTTTTCGCCCGACCATCTGCTTTGGCCTGGCGCTTATCCCACTGCCCTCCCCTTGCCTTCTGGAAAGTATGTACCCGCGCACGCTGCTGCCCTTTGCACTCGTCTTCTGGCACCAGCTGATGCTTACCCGAACCAATAAGGTCAGAGCGATTCATATCACGCAGTGCCTGACGGAGAAACGGCCAGTTTTTCTGGTCGTGGTAACGCAGAAAAGCCTTCTGCAAACGACGTTGATCTAATGTTTTGGCCGTGTAAATGCGCGGCGTCTTGTAACTGACCCGTTTCAGAGGATTCTTTTCGCCATAGTACATGGCCGTCGCCAGCGACATGGGTGACGGATAGAAGGTTTGCACCTGGTCCACCCGAAACCTGTTCTTTTTCAGCCACAGCGACAAATTGAGCATATCGCCATCTTCACACCCAGGATGCGCGGCAATAAAGTACGGTATCAGGTACTGTTTTTTTCCTGCCTTGGCCGAGAAGTGTTCAAACATCTTTTTGAACGCATCATAAGTCCCCATGCCGGGCTTCATCATCAGGTCCAGCGTACCTTTTTCCGTGTGTTCCGGCGCGATCTTCAGATAGCCACCCACATGATGAGTGACCAGCTCCTCCACATATTCCGGGTCTTCCACCGCCAGGTCGTAGCGCAAACCCGAGGCAATGGCGATTTTCCTGATGCCGGGAACAGCCCGGGCTTTGCGGTATAACTCGGTGGTCTTTTGGTGCGAGGTCTGCAAATTTTTACAGATGCCCGGAAAGACGCAGGAGAGACGACGACAACTGGCCTGAACATCAGGGTATTTGCAACCGAGGTAGTACATATTGGCAGAAGGGCCACCAAGATCAGAAATCTGCCCGGTAAAACCGGGAACTTTAGCGCGAATATCCTCAAGTTCGGCAATCACCGACTCGTGAGAGCGACTCTGGATAATCCGACCTTCGTGTTCGGTGATGGAGCAGAATGAGCACCCCCCAAAACAACCACGCATAATGTTGACAGAGGTTTTGATCATCTCGTAGGCGGGAATAGTAGTGTCACCGTAGGACGGATGGGGACGACGCTGATAAAACAGACCAAACACGCCGTCTATTTCCGCAGTCTGCAAAGGCACAGGTGGTGGATTCACCCAGATTTCCCGCTTTCCATGCTTCTGCACTAGCACCCGTGCGTTGTGCGGGTTAGACTCCTGATGCACTACCCGCGCAGCATGGGCATACAGCACCGGATCGTTGCGCACTTTGGTAAACGATGGTAGCCGTATACACGTTGTGGCCGGATCAAGCTGACCGGCACGGTGCAATGGCATGGGAATAATTCGCACCGGCTGCACATCAGAATCACAAACAGTGTCGTCGGCGTATGGACTGCTACCGTACGCTTCCTCCAACGATTGGATATCACGGGGCCAGTCAACACGCGACGAGTCAATCTCGGTCCAGCCGTTGGGCACTGCCGATTTAATTACCACTGTACCGCGAACGTCGTCTATATCGGCAATATTTGCCCCCTTAGCCAGCCGATCTGCCACTTCAGCCAGGGCACGCTCAGCGTTGCCATAGAGCAGAATATCCGCCGTGGCATCCATCAATACCGAACGGCGCACCTCATTACTCCAGTAATCGTACTGGGCAATACGGCGCAAGCTGGCCTCAATACCACCAAGCACCACCGGCACATCGCTGTAGGCCTCCTTACAGCGCTGACTGTAGACAATCACTGACCGGTCCGGCCGTTTACCCGGCTTACCATCCGGTGTGTAGGCATCGTCATTACGCACTTTCAGATCGGCAGTGTAACGGTTGATCATGGAGTCCATATTGCCGCCGGTAACGCCGAAGAACAGGTTAGGCTTGCCAAGACGTTTGAAATCCCCGGCACTGCTCCAGTCCGGCTGGGCAATGATCCCCACCCGAAACCCCTGTGACTCCAGGAAGCGACCGATCACCGCCATGCCAAAGCTCGGATGGTCAACATAAGCGTCACCAGAAACAATAATAATGTCGCAGGAGTCCCAGCCGAGCACATCCATCTCACGACGGGACATGGGTAACCAGGGTGAGGTGCCATAACACTCAGCCCAGTACTTGGGGTAGGAGAACAGATCCGGTGCGGTTTTTGGTGTGGCCATGAAACTTTGGTACAGTAATGAAAACCGGCCATTCTCACAGAAATCACCTCTCACTCATACCCGTTTTGATGCCTATCTGCCTGCGCAAATGTACTCCCTGAGCGAATAGCCGCTGACGTGAGAGCAGACTCGAGAGAAGTATCCGTTGCTGGATTTTACCGGCGTGTTGCCATCGCTCAAATCTGGACTGGCCTATGTCCGAGCACCAAAAGATAAAACAGTGGCAAAGCCATCACAATCCAAACAGAAGCCAAACGAGCATGCCCACAATCTTTTCTAAATAAGGAGATGGACCGTAGTTGCGGGTGAACGCTCTTGATAGATCACAAAACACCGGCCATAAGAGCGTACCGAGGATTTTGTCTTTAAGGGGAACACTATAGTTGGCATCGTATTTGTCTATCAATTTGATAATATCCCTGTTACCGATCTGCACGGCATACTCCTGAAGTGATTGACCATAGTTGCTTATTTGGTTTTTAAACCCGGACCTGAGCATAACTTCAAGCGTCTCCTTCTGCCAATATCCAACGGCATACCATAGAGGGTACAAAAAGTACCGGGAGTGGACGGTCTCGGTGTTACAGAGCCCAACCAACAATTCAACGATGGTGACATGACCACTTATTGCGGCATAAGACAAAGCAAATAACAGGTATTTAACATATGATTCATCATCCAGACCAAACGATGCTGGTCCTCTGAGCTCTCCAAGCAGCAGGAGAAATCGGACGACTTCTGGCTGATTGTAACCAATGGCCAAGGTGAGCAAAGTGTCTTTTCTGTCATCTTCGTCAAACGGCTGAACAGTAGTGCCTGCATCGAGCAGTTGTTTTATCACCCCACAATGGCCATTCTTCACGGCCCACCCAATGGGAGTTGCGTCAATACACGACTGACGTTCTATGGATCTGCTGACAAGAGTGGCACGCCTTGCAGAACCACTTTTCGTCAGACAATCCAGTGCCACACCATTGCCAAGCAGTTTTGCCACCACCGCAACATCACCCTGAGCTGCTGCCACATGCAGAGGATATACATCCTCTTCATCGTCGTATTTAAGCGGGCTGTCCACATCCAGACCGTGATCAATCAAAGCGAGTGCGGCCTCACGACTGTGTGACTTTACGGCAACGATGAACAGAGAGGTGGTTATGCCAGTGCATTTGTCCAAGACAGCTTGGTTAGCCAATTCCGGCTGCTTTTGCACAAGCTCCTGAACGACGCTGGCATTATTGTGCTGACAAGCATCATGCAAAAAATCAAGGGCAGGCCTGCGAACCACCAGCAAAGGGTCAGCATCAGCGAAACAAATAAGGCATTTTCGTTGACAAACAGAAGGTTGATCAAACCATTGCGTAAGACAGTCAAGATCGTACAGATGGTTTTTGGGGCAGGCAAGTGCCACAACAGTTTGCTCTGGCATCTCATCAAATGGTTTGAAGCAGATAGGGCAGTCTGAGTTAGTACCAAAAGAGGGAATCATTCCTGAAGATACTGCCATGATACC
>JAQFVO010000657.1 GCA_027942505.1 Endozoicomonas sp.
AATCAGTAAAACAGACTCTTGCAAAACCGGGGCGAACCATATATGTCTTTGTGGTTCAAGGCTTTTATGCTTTTTGCCGCGCACGAAGATAAGCACTGGATACGTCAATAATGTATGGCTGGTAACCTCTTTTACTCAGGATTGCTGATTAATATTCGAAAAGTCTTGCCAATAGTGGCAATTGGTCGTTCTTCATCTACGCTTCAGCGCTGGGTTATCTTAATCAATGATCCTTCTGTGAGGCTGAGCGATGAATTTATATCGTACTGTTGTCGTTTTTTTTCTGGCGTGTTATCTCGCCCTGCCAGCGCCCGGTATTGCTGATGAGTTGTCTGGCAGTCAGATTGTCCCCAGTGGCCAGTACTCGCTCTCGAACAGTTGGAACAAGTCCAGGGAACGGCTGGGTTATTTACAGGAAAAATTGGATCCTCAGTCCCAGGCAAGGGTCAAACCGTTGCTGAAACCCGGTGGTGATTATCTGGAAATTGGTCCCGGTCTTGGCTCCATGACGCGCTTTTTTGCGGATCATGCCGGGCCTGGGGGCAGTGTTACCGCAATGGATATTAACGAAAGTTTTCTCGATGAGGTGGCGGCAATCTCACCTCGCGTGAGAGTCGTCAACGATGACGTCACCAGCCACGATCTGGGTGAGAGTCAGTTTGATTTTATCTATTCACGGCTGGTGTTGTTGCACTTAACCCGGGCTGATAAGGAGGTTCTGATCAGCCGCCTGTCCAAGGCTCTGAAACCGGGAGGCTACCTGTTTATTGATGAATTTGTTGAAGGCCCGAACGTCAATCGCTTCTGGCAACTGGGTGAGATTGACAGTCGGTTGCCAGGCTATGTAGCTGCTTCGTACAGACGCATGTCTGAGCATATGGATTTTTATCTGGGCTACCGGTTGCCGGCCATGATGACTTCGGCTGGGCTGGTTGGTGTGAATGCCGATGTCACGCAACAGCGAATTCAAGGCGGCAATAACAGCTATGGCCGGCAGATGCAGCTGGCCTTTGAACAGGTGGAGGCTTACCTTGCCACTCTGCCGGATCATCAGACCTTGTTCCCCATTATTCAGGCTGCCTGGGTGAGTCCTGATGCTTATTGGTTTGACCATGGGCGGATGTTTGTTGTTGGTCAAAAGCCTGAGTAACAAACAGCAACGCCCCGGCGATGTATTGTACAGTTAAACGTTTCCCGGAGGTTTGACGGATTGTGGACTCCGACAAAATTGGCCTGGTCAGCGCCGTGCTGCTGATTATTGGCAACGTTATTGGTGCCGGGACGTTTACCACCACAGGGATTATGCTTGGGCGCATCGGTGATCCCGGTACGGTAATGCTGCTGTGGGTGTTTGCCGGGCTGGTCATGCTCCTTGGCGCTGCCTGTTACGGTGCGCTGGCCAGGCAGATGCCGGAGTCAGGGGGGGAGTATCTCTTTCTTTCCAGAATTTTCCACCCGGTACTGGGGTGTCTGGCCGGCTGGGTCTCTTTGCTGGTAGGGTTTTCAGCACCCATCGCCGTGTGTGCCTACGCTGCGGGGGAGTATGCCAGACATTGGGGTGTTGTCGATTATACCCCGAGAATTATCGGCAGCTGTCTTATTGTGCTGGTAACTCTCTTGCACAGTCTGGGTACGCGTCATGGGTTGCGTATCCAAAACCTGATGATCAGCGTCAAACTGCTGTTGATTGTCGCCTTTATTGCACTCACCGTGGGGGAGGTATCGACCAGTTGTTTGAGCAGGCCGATGATCGCCGATGTGCATCCTGACAATCTTGCCATCGGTTTTATCTGGGCATTCTTCGCCTATTCAGGGTGGAATTCGGTCATTTATATCGCCGACGAGATGGAGAATTCTGACAAAAACCTGATGTGGGCAACGATGATTGGTTCACTGCTGATCATGCTGATTTATCTACTGCTCAATTTTACCATCCTGGGGCAGCAGCAAATTCACAATATTGAGGGACGGGTGGATTATATGTTGCTGGTTGCGGAGCAGTCAGCCAGTGACTGGGCGGTGGTTGTTGCAGCGGTGGTGGTTAACCTGGCCCTGCTCAGCTCACTGTCTGCCCTGATCATGCTCGGCCCGAGAGTCTATGCAAAGATGGCCAGTGACGGGTTTATGCCGCGCTTCCTCGCCAGCCAGGGGGGGCGTTATCACAAGGCTATTGTCTTTCAGGGCGTGGTTGCCCTGTTGATTCTCTGGCTTGGCACCTACGAACATATGCTGACCAGTATTGGCTACATGCTGGGCATTTGTTGTGTACTCACCGTGGCTGGACTGGTGAAACTGAAATTAAACGACCGTGGTATTGCTATCCCGTTCTGGCCTTTCGGCCCGGTCATCTTCATTTTGTGCGTCACCTGTTGTGTGATTTACCATGTCTACCACCACCCCCTCTACAGTATTGCTGGTGTCCTTCTGGTCGCTCCGGGATTGTTGTTCTGGTTTTTCGGCCGAACGGTCTTGAAGGTCTAGGCGTTGACTCCCGGACGTTTTGGGGTGCTTTTGTGGACCGCCCAGCGGGCTGGCAGCCTCAATTCGGGTTTTTAACCGGCCATCACTGTTGAGGCGATTTTGCCAGTTTTGGAACTCGCTCGCGGCACGGAAAAACTGTGATGACCGGATACGAGTCTGGATGGCTTTGTCCGGGTTCTGACAGTATGAAGATTGGTCTTCATAGACGCTTGCTGTTGTCGCAAGCAGCAATGCAGTGATAAAGGTCAGGCAGGGGCTGTGCTCAAACTTCTCCAGTTGACGCCTGGCCAGGGCTGCCGGTGTTTGTCGCCACTGTTCTTCGGCGCCTGGTGTGTCGTGCAGGAGGCACATCCAGCCCATGGATTTATTGATGATCCAGTTCGTCAGGTTTTCCCTGATTGCTGTCACGTCATCGGTCAGTGAGATGTTGTCATCTTCCTGTGGGCTCAGGCCATGGATTCGGATCAACTCGCTGTCCTGCCTGAGTACGCAGATCGTTTGGCTCCCATTGGCTGCCAGCGTATGCTGCAGGTTCAGGTAATCAGTGTCGCAGTTCATTTCCGAAAGTCGCCATAGATCCATGACGGCAAGTGAAGCTCGCTGGAAATCCCAGCTGACCTTCTGGCTGGCATCGACCAGCAGTTGCAGTGCCCGGTCGTAATCCACGCTGTTCATTGCCTCAATGCATAACAGGTTTACTTGTGCCAGCTGGGACCGGGTGAGGTGTTGGGGAGCAGGTGGCTGGATCGGTCCTTTTTTTTTGTTTCTGCTTTTGCCTTTTGATTTTTTTTTGCTGGTGGATGGTGGGGTGTCGAACAGTTCATCGCCTTGCCACTGCCGGGTCAGTTGCAACTGTGCGCCAAAGTGACAGATACGCATGGCCAGCATCTCAGAGTCGTTGAGTTTGTGATAGTTGACAGCCTCAGCGATCAGGTCGTCGACCCTTTTCGGGTCAGGGGAGGGGGATTTCAGTAGTAAGTTGGCCAGTTGCAATGCGGCTGATGCAACGCCCAGGTCTACCGCTTTTTGTATGTTGGCAATGGCCCCGCCAAGGTCGCCCCGGCGGTGGCACAAGTGGCCAAGCAACCAGCTTGCTTCAGCCCACTGCGAGGCCGCTGCCAGCTTCTCTGCCTGGGGCCGCTGGGCTTGCAGATAGTGGGTAA
>JAQFVO010000678.1 GCA_027942505.1 Endozoicomonas sp.
AGTTTTTGCTGCGCATAGAAGACACTGATCAGACCAGAAGCACCCCCGAATCGGAACAACAGATTCTTGACTCCCTGCGTTGGCTGGGGTTGAACTGGGATGAAGGTCCCGATGTTGGCGGTCCGCACGGTCCTTATCGACAGAGTGAGCGTGGTGCGATCTACGCTGAGCATGCGCAGATGCTACTGGATAAGGGGCACGCTTTTTGCTGTTTCTGTTCGCCCGAGCGCCTTGATGCCCTGCGCGCTGAACAAGTGGCCAACAAGCAGACACCCGGTTATGACGGCCACTGTCTGCACTTGTCGGACGATGAAGTGCAGGCTCGGCGCAAAGCCGGTGAACCTTATGTAGTGCGTATGAAAGTGCCGGACGGCGGCGTCTGCCAGGTCAACGATATGCTGCGCGGAACTATCGAGATCGACTGGTCCCAGGTCGATATGCAGGTGCTGATGAAAGCTGACGGTATGCCAACCTATCATCTTGCCAACGTGGTGGACGATCACCTGATGGAGATCACACATGTGATTCGTGGTGAAGAGTGGATCAATTCTGCGCCCAAGCACCAACTGCTGTACCAGTACTTTGGCTGGGAGATGCCGGTGCTTTGCCATATGCCGCTGTTGCGTAACCCGGATAAGAGCAAGCTGTCCAAGCGCAAGAATCCCACCTGTATTACCTATTATCGCGATATGGGCTATTTGCCGGAGGCGTTATTAAACTACCTGGGTCGTATGGGGTGGTCCATGCCCGACGAAAGTGAAAAGTTCAGCCTTGAGCAGATGCTGGCCCACTTTGATATTACCCGGGTCTCCCTGGGTGGACCGATCTTCGACCAGGAAAAGCTCTCCTGGCTCAATGCCAGCTGGATTCGGGAAAACCTCACCACTGAACAATTTGCTGACCGTCTGCATCACTGGCTGCTTAACCGCGACTATCTGATGAAGTTCCTGCCCATGGCAAAAGAGCGCGTCGAGCGGCTGAGCGACTTTGCCCCTATCGCCACATTTATGTTTTCCGGCATGCTGGATTTGTCACCGGAGGATTTTGCCTACAAAAAGCTGGATGCAACCGACGTTAAGAAAGTGTTGCAGTTCACGCTGTGGAAGCTGGAACAGCTGCGTCAGTGGCAGCGTGATGCCATTTTTGCCGAGATCAAGGGGTTGGCCAAGGCAATGGACATCAAGCTCGGTGATTTCAACCACTCGATCTTTGTCGCTATTGCCGGCACACCAAACTCCTGGTCAGTGATGGAGTCCATGGAAATTCTCGGTCCGGATATGACCCGTGCACGTTTGCGTCATGCTATCGAGGTGTTGGGTGGTGTTTCCAAGAAAGAGTCCAGGCGACTGGAAAAGGAATTTGTACTGCTGTAGCAGCTATTGCCAGACACGGTATTGCCATCAGGGCCAGTGGTACCACTGGCCCTGATGGCAATACCGTGTCTGGCAATAGCTGCTACAGCAGTACAAATTCCTTTTCCAGTCGCCTGGACTCTTTCTTGGAAACACCACCCAACACCTCGATAGCATGACGCAAACGTGCACGGGTCATATCCGGACCGAGAATTTCCATGGACTCCATCACTGACCAGGAGTTTGGTGTGCCGGCAATAGCGACAAAGATCGAGTGGTTGAAATCACCGAGCTTGATGTCCATTGCCTTGGCCAACCCCTTGATCTCGGCAAAAATGGCATCACGCTGCCACTGACGCAGCTGTTCCAGCTTCCACAGCGTGAACTGCAACACTTTCTTAACGTCGGTTGCATCCAGCTTTTTGTAGGCAAAATCCTCCGGTGACAAATCCAGCATGCCGGAAAACATAAATGTGGCGATAGGGGCAAAGTCGCTCAGCCGCTCGACGCGCTCTTTTGCCATGGGCAGGAACTTCATCAGATAGTCGCGGTTAAGCAGCCAGTGATGCAGACGGTCAGCAAATTGTTCAGTGGTGAGGTTTTCCCGAATCCAGCTGGCATTGAGCCAGGAGAGCTTTTCCTGGTCGAAGATCGGTCCACCCAGGGAGACCCGGGTAATATCAAAGTGGGCCAGCATCTGCTCAAGGCTGAACTTTTCACTTTCGTCGGGCATGGACCACCCCATACGACCCAGGTAGTTTAATAACGCCTCCGGCAAATAGCCCATATCGCGATAATAGGTAATACAGGTGGGATTCTTGCGCTTGGACAGCTTGCTCTTATCCGGGTTACGCAACAGCGGCATATGGCAAAGCACCGGCATCTCCCAGCCAAAGTACTGGTACAGCAGTTGGTGCTTGGGCGCAGAATTGATCCACTCTTCACCACGAATCACATGTGTGATCTCCATCAGGTGATCGTCCACCACGTTGGCAAGATGATAGGTTGGCATACCGTCAGCTTTCATCAGCACCTGCATATCGACCTGGGACCAGTCGATCTCGATAGTTCCGCGCAGCATATCGTTGACCTGGCAGACGCCGCCGTCCGGCACTTTCATACGCACTACATAAGGTTCACCGGCTTTGCGCCGAGCCTGCACTTCATCGTCCGACAAGTGCAGACAGTGGCCGTCATAACCGGGTGTCTGCTTGTTGGCCACTTGTTCAGCGCGCAGGGCATCAAGGCGCTCGGGCGAACAGAAACAGCAAAAAGCGTGCCCCTTATCCAGTAGCATCTGCGCATGCTCAGCGTAGATCGCACCACGCTCACTCTGTCGATAAGGACCGTGCGGACCGCCAACATCGGGACCTTCATCCCAGTTCAACCCCAGCCAACGCAGGGAGTCAAGAATCTGTTGTTCCGATTCGGGGGTGCTTCTGGTCTGATCAGTGTCTTCTATGCGCAGCAAAAACT
>JAQFVO010000708.1 GCA_027942505.1 Endozoicomonas sp.
GGTAACAGGTCACCAGCAGCGCAATAGCTGTATTGAACAAGTTGAGGTCAATAATTGTTCAATGACCAGTAATGTTGATCCTGTGTCTGTTGGTATTATCAGTGGGCAAAATGAAGGGGATATAAGACATTCGACTGTAAACCATGGTCGGATCAAAACAATTCTGCCCGGAGTTCACGCTGGCATTGGCGCCGGAGACATTAAGGGCCGGATTGACAATTTTACTGTTCTGAACAGTAAGGTTATTAAATCCGAAACCAAAAAGGAGGGAGACAGTTTTTCTGGCATCGGCGGGGGAAAAATATTTCCCGGAGGCAGACTGGAAAAGTTAACCGCCGTGAACAGTTCAGTGGAAATCAAACATTCTCCTTTGGCGGGTGATTTTATTCATGCGGCTGGTATTGGTGCTGGTGAGAATGTTGGTTTGTTAAAAGGAGTAACAGCAATATCATGTAATTTAACAACGGAGGGAGACAAAACAAAGGCCGGTATAGGTGCAGGTATTAATGGTGCTGGTAATAAAGGAGATATTTTTGATATCAGGGCCATCCGCTGTGTGGTTAGTACGTCCGGAAGCAGCTCTCGTGCTGACACTCGTGCTGGCATTGGGGCCGGAGATTTTCAAAAGGGAAGAATTGAGAGCATCGCCGTTCTGGACAGTAGAATAATTGCCGACGGTACAGGTTCAAAGGCGGGTATTGGCGCGGGAGAAATTTACGATAATCCGTTCGTCTTAAATACCACCGCCATCAACGCCATGAGAGACAGCATTCAGGCGGTAAACGTCAACGTCACTGTAGATGGCGTGTTACAAAACAACGGCAATGTGTCCCAGGTCACTTTGGATCAGTTGTGTGATATTGCCGATAAGCAATTTATTGCCGATGATTGTCAGGTAATACGTCAATTCTCAAAAAATGACTGGAGCTGTGGATCAACGGTTGCACCGACCGTGCTGTCTCTGGGAAATTTAACTGCCTCAGCGACGGCGCTGCTCAATAATAGCGGGCCCCCGGCAGTTTCCCTGGTGACGGGCGCAGAGTCGGGAGCGGCATTAAGTGGCGGAGCCATTGCCGGAATTACTGTGGGGGTGGTGGGCGCCCTGGGTCTTGGGGCTTTATTCGCCTGGCGTTATTACGTCCATCGTTCCGATCCGGATATTATGACTATGAGAGTATTAAACTCCCACAGAAAGCATTCTCGGTTTCAAATGGGAAAAATGTCCGATTTTGATTGATCGGTAATAGTGAGGGTCGGCATTAAGCACCTACTCCCCGCTTCGGGAAGTTAAAG
>JAQFVO010000717.1 GCA_027942505.1 Endozoicomonas sp.
GGCACTGAGGACGCCATCAGCACTCTGATCACGCAGTTATCGAGCCAGCTGGATTACCGGGAAACGGGCGCAGAAATTCCCTGCCGGATCTCTGCCCTGCCCCTGCCCGGCTGCCCGTCACTCGGGCTGCCCATGGCCTATTCCATCACCCTGGTCGAGGGTGATTTTGGCCGCCGACTTCCGGTGTTGCAGGCCGTCGTCTACCCCCCCGACACGCTCGATACTCTGGAGACCATCGAGGTGCCACAGGGCGATACCGTGCTGACTTGTCTGCCGTTCTGTGCAGAAGTACGGCTAATGGCTGCGGCAGTGCAGTTTCTGGATAACCATATTGACAGCCTGACCACCCAGTTACTGGACGGTGACGACATCGCTATTCCCCGCACTATCTTGTTCAACTATCCCCGCCACTCCCAAGAGCGAGTCTTTGCCATGCTGATGCGCTGCTTGCTGACCTTGAACAAGGCACAGCAGTTCTGCCAACTGGTGCCTGACGACACCCGCTCTGATGGGCTGTCCACTCTCAAAGAGGCTGGTCGCCACCTGCTGGCTAAAGTGCAACAACACAGCTATCGTCCTGCCCTGGTGACGGCAATCAAGGGCTGGTTGGCAGACCCATATCGGCTGCCGGCCAATAGTAAGCAAAACTTCGTATGTAGCCTGCTGGCCATAATCGACGGTGGTAATGCGGAACTGTTCTGACGCTGAGGTGTCGAATCCGCACCCGGCTAACCCAAAGGTAAAGTCCTGAAAGCCATCGGCCCCAACCACCAGAGTGTGTTGCATCACGCCAGCGGTGGTCAGCGCACCGCCAGTCAGAAGTGCAGCATCGTGTCAGCGGCCTCCACAGCCAAGTTCGTGGAGGACGCTTATTGGGCGGGTGAAAGACTTAATGGTCGCAGGGTAACTGTTGCCGACGTTTTCGACGGCTACCAAAATGATACCAACTCTCTGCGCTCAGGCTTTTTTATCGAGAAGCTGTTCTGGCAAAAAATCCCCCATAAAGGGTTACCGGTAACTGCAGAGCAGGTGCTCAGAGAGTTTTTCCGCCAGAAGGATGGTCGCCAGAAACACCTGGTGGCGGTAGCCCACTTTTACAAGAGCTGCCTCCAGAAAAACATCCTCATAGACGGGCAGCGAGTGACTGCTGACACCGTGGCCAGGACCTTCCCTCAATCCCCGGACGGCAAAGCGGGCCTGGCCCGTTTCCGGGCCAAATGCTGTGAGGACGATATCAGGCTGAACGGCCAACAGGTTACCCCGGACTCGGTGGTAGCCGGCCTCAGATCGGCCGGAACCCCACTGGATCTGGCCTTTTTTTTGTCTCATTGCTGCAAGAACGATCTGCTGATTCGCGGCCAGCCTGTAACTGCCCAGATGGTGGTGGATGCCTTTCCCGATTGCTATCTCGGCCGACTGGGCCGAGCCCGTTTTATGGAGGCGTGCTGCACTGCGGGGCGACTCCTGAAGGGTCAGCTTATTCCGCCAGACATGGTGCTGCGCCAGTTTCAGGCCTGTGCACAAAAGCTCGACGTGGCTCGTTTTAAGTTGACCTGTTACCTCCGATCCTGGCCCCTCAATGGCCAGCTGCTCTTGCCTGAAGAGGTGGCCAAAGGCTTTGTTGACGCCAATGCGCCACTGGAACTGGGACGTTTTAAAGCTCACTGCTGTCTTAATGGCATATTTCTGAACGGTGAGCGACTTTCCCCCGGGGCAGTGTCTGACAGTTTCCCCAATTCCCAACTGGGCACCCTGGCCCGGGCTCATTTCAGAGCCAGTTGCTGCGAGGATGGGCTGCTGCTCGACGGACAGCCCGTACCGCCTGAACTGGCCATCAACGATTTTCAAGCCACTGATGCGCGACTTCCCCTGGCCCGTTTTTTGCAGACGTGTTGTCTCAAAGGACTGCTGGTCAATGGCCAGCGGGTATCCTCTGAGAGGGTGGCTGACGCATTTCTTGCCATCAATAACGTCCTGGCCCTCTCCCACTTTAAAAGGGCCTGTTGCCTGGAAGGGATAAAACTCAATGGTCAGCTGATCTCAACGGATGAGGTGATAGATGCCTTTAGCGCCATCAACGCCAGTCTGGAGAT
>JAQFVO010000727.1 GCA_027942505.1 Endozoicomonas sp.
TTTATGTCCATTGCCTTATGCTCCAGAGCAAACCATGCACAGTTTTATATCGCGTTGATGGTCGGTTAACTTAGGAATTTGTCTGGTAATAATTTCCTGATGCCTCCTCGCTTCCAGGCTCTTCGTCATTTGTCGAATAATTTTTCAATCACTCTCCTTTCCTCCCTGGTTCATTGTGTACAGGGATTTGTTTGTCAAAATATCATGAGAATATTCTGGGATAACGCTTTGAAGGTGGCAGAAAGGTGGCAAATACCAACCGTCCCCATTCTTCCTGATTTCCGCGCAGGAGGGCGTCGCAAAAGGTCAAGTCACTGCGCTGTCATTCCGTACAGGGATTGTTCGGAACCCATCTATCCGGGCATTCACCTCCCTGTGAGGTGGATCCTGTACAGTCCATGTACAGGATGACAGCGGAGTCTGTGGTCCTTTCTTAGATCACTTACCTAAGCTCTTATCAACATCCTTGAGGATGTGCGGTGAAAAATGGATCCACGAGGACCTTTTGCGACACTCTCTTCCCAAGGCGTCGCAAAAGGCTCTGAAAAGAAGAGAAACCACGAAGAACACGAAGAGCATTAAGAAGGGCCTTCTTTTCCTCTGTGTGCTTTGTGGTTCAAATCGTAGGGTGTCTTAAAGCCTGCGTATGACAAAGCTTTCACTTTCAAGTCAGTGCCATTGCTCTGTAGAGCACACCTTTTCATACGCTGTGATGGGGAACCGCTTAATGGGGATAACCAAGGTTTCACCTGAATCTGCGAGATCACAACCACACAATCAGCCTGAAAAGGGCTCCATCCCTCGACAAGCTCGGAAAGAACGGGGTGTACGGGTATTAACGCTTCTCTGCACTAGGTTGGGACAAAAAATATTGCCGTGAGCTGGTTGATTCCAGGGTTCAAAAAGTAGTTTTCCCGCACCTGTGCCAACGTCCGGGTTTTTAGTAGTCTTTTCGTAGAAAAAGGACACTCACTTTTATTGATCAAGATAATTATGGGTGTCCTTTTTTTATTATTTATCTTCTTCCACCGAGTTAAACAGAGGGTAGCTTCAGTTTATTGATATATTACTCGTCCCTTTATTGACTATTGATTTAGATCAATACAATGCTCAAGGAACCGGCAGATGATTCCACCTCCAAAAATTTTCTATCTGGACGGTAATCATGCTTCTTATCGGGCAGTTTCTGTTTCTGCTGCTAATGCTGTACATCGGCAGTCGCAAGGGGGGAGTCGGTCTTGGAGTGATCTCGGGGATTGGCTTATTGGTTGAAGTGTTTATTTTCCGCATGACGCCTACATCACCACCGGTCACGGTGATGCTGATCATTCTCGCCGTGGTCACCTGTGCCTCCATTCTGGAAGCCGCCGGTGGTCTGAAGTTTATGCTGCAGGTGGCAGAGCGGGTTTTGCGTCGGAATCCCAAACACATCACTTTGCTCGGTCCACTGGTGACCTATGCCATGACCTTTATGCTAGGCACTGGTCACTCGGTTTACTCGGTCATGCCGATCATTGGTGATATCGCCCTGAAGAATAAAATTCGACCTGAGCGACCAATGGCTGCAGCTTCCATTGCCTCTCAGCTGGCCATTACCGCCAGCCCGCTCTCCGCTGCTGTTGTTTACTACCTGACCCAACTGGGTGGGATTGATGCCTCGATCACTCTGGCATCGATTCTTGGTGTTTCTATTCCATCAACCCTGCTGGGAACTATTATTCTCTCCCTCTACAGTATGCGCCGTGGTGTTGAGCTGGAAGACGACCCTGAATTCCAGCGTCGTATGGCTGACCCGATTTCTCGCAAGCAAATTGAAGAAACTACAGCCACCAGCCTTGACGAAATTCTACCTGCATCGGCGCGTCACTCGGTCTACCTCTTTATTGCCGCTATTGCCACCATTGTTCTGGTGGCCATGATGCCGGAAATCCGCACCATTGGCGATAAAGCCATCAAAATGGATGCCATCATCCAGATGATGATGCTGGCCTTTGGCGGGTTAATGCTACTGCTGACCAATACGCCGGTGAAAAAAGTACCAGAAGGCGTGGTATTCAAATCCGGTCTGGTAGCGGCCATCGCCATTTTTGGTATTGCCTGGATGAGTGACACCTACTTCCAACACGCTATGCCAGTGTTCCAAACCTCCATTAAGGAGATGGTCAATCAACATCCATGGACCATTGCCTTTGCCATGTTTATTGTCTCGGTGGTGATCAACAGTCAGGCTGCCACTGCCCGGATGATGCTTCCGGTCGCATTAGGTCTGGGCCTGTCTCCACAACTACTGATTGCCATTATGCCTTCGGTCTACGGTTACTTCTTTATTCCGAACTATCCGTCTGACATTGCCACCTGCAACTTCGACAGCACTGGTACTACCAAAATCGGCAAGTACTACTTTAACCACAGCTTTATGATGCCTGGCTTGATTGGTGTGATTTCTGCATGCTGTATTGGGTATGTGCTGGCCAATATTATTATTTGACCAATAATCTCAATCCAGCAAAGAAAACTGTATTGAAAAAGGATTTAGCTGGCAAAAATCAGAATTTTATCTAAGCCCACACAAAGCAATGGCCGCTATCAAAGCGGCCTCTTGAGCATTTATCTTTGCGATGATATTTGATTTTGTCTCAGTTGCATAACCATCGCATTGATGACATCACCGTGCCTTGCAGTTGGGTTTCTTTTTGACAACCGCACAATCTCTGGCATCAACACCAGTGACGAAAATATCACTCGTCATGCCTACCTCCTATTGAAATGAAGATCAGAGCAGGTTGAAAAAAAAGCTCAAGATGGAAAATCAGAATACCCACAGCGGTAGAAAACGTGAAACCATTCTCACCGCCCCCAATGAA
>JAQFVO010000755.1 GCA_027942505.1 Endozoicomonas sp.
GAAAGAAGATTCACGGAGGCACAGAGACACGGAGAAGAGAAAAAAGCTTTTCCTCTGTGTCTCCGTGACTCTGTGGCTAAATGCATTTACCCTGAGCTTGCGATGCTGGCTGCACACGACAGCAAGCTCAATGCGAACGGCGTTGGAAAATCTCTACACCTTATTTTTCCGCCAGCTGGCTCTTCTCAACCCATTTGAGAAAACGTGCCCGGGCCGCCTCGTCTGCCTGGTTGTACCAGTACTGAAGCATTTTTTCACTCATGGCCTGGCTATCGGCATCAGTCTCGACTGAGGCCACCGGCAGTGGCAAAGCCTGACTACTGTCGTTTGCTGCAACAAAGACGGTGCCGGCCATTGACCGTACAGCAGCCCGATCATCAGACAGGTTGAATTTCTGGATATCTTCGACAATATCCCTGCCAACCAACATCCCGCGACGCTCCAGCACACTGAACTCAACCGGTATGTTGCTACCGTCCTGACCGCTCAGTGTAATCAGGGCTTCGGGAGATCTGGTCAGTTTTTTTGCATCTCTTTGGTTTCTCAAAGGGGGTGCTTTGATGGTGAAGGTCTGATCACCGTTCAGGTCAAAGGTCATGATATAAGGACTGGAGGTGAACATGTCTGAATCAGCGCCATCACGCACCAGCCCCCTGAGCTGAAACACCACCTGATGGCGACCATCATCGAGAGTGAGTTCTCTGGCGTTCTTCATATCGCTGGCGTCCTTACCATCGACCACCAGCAGCCTTGTTGCTGCAGGCAGCACCACGGTGTTGTCGGCAATGGCTGGAGCGGCCAGGGCAGATACGATCAACGCACTGAGCAAACGAGGTAAAAACATAAGACTGTGCTTTCCTGTAACTTCTTAATTGAGGTTCAATTATTCGTGCTTACAGGTGCCAGTCAACCGTTTTTTATTTTTCAAAAGAGTGAAAACGATTAATCATGTAGTTAACAAACCGACGAAACTTTTTTAGCGATGCCTCGCTGGATCGATAACCCTCTTCTTTCAGCGCAGTGTCAATCCAGTCCCTTATGGCCATTAACTGATCAAGGTCGTCGATGGCACCGATCTCCATCAGCATCTTGCCGTCGGGAACCTGCCCGCGTCGAAACCGGCGGATCAGCCTGCCACTGGCACTGTCACCAATGCGTTGCAGGTAGAAATCCGATGGTGCTGACTGGTCTGCTGTCTGTTCCAGACTGTGCCTGCGGCTGCCACCAGCCCCCAATAAAACTCGTGTACCGTTGGCGACCAGCGACCTGCCAAGCCGGCTGTGCCAGTGCTCAGCCTTTTCATGCACCATGTCGTGAAACAGGCTGAAAGCGCCTCCTACCTGCTTTTGCAGCAACTCCTGCCAGGCACAATGGGTAAGAATCAGTCGGGCAGCGTCTTCATCACTGATGCTGCCAAAGCTTTTCTGACCCAGCATGGCACTTCGCTCGCGGGCCTCGGCAAGAGTTTTACCAATTTTTTCCATGGATTTTACTGATGAGGTCAGGTGATCAACCAGCGGTTCAACCTCTGCTTTGGCCTGAGCGCGGAGGGTACCAATCTCTTCCCGGCCAGTTCTGACCCGATTGCCCAGCAACTGGCGAGTGTAGGTTTTTTTCCCCTGTTTTATCGCATCAACTCTTTTCTGATTTTCCCAAGAGTTAGCGCGGGCGACCCCCATCTCCAGGAAAAAGAAGGCGACAAACACCCCGTAATTAGACATAGCCGGCACGCTGCTGAATGGCTCATTGATGGTCACCGTCGCTTTTCTTTTGATAATACGCACAAAGTTGATCAAATTATCAAAGATTGTATGCTTGACCGAGCCATAAACACTGGCTTGGGTGAGTGCTTTGAAGGTTCCCGCAATGTTAAACAATTTTGTTTTTCTGTCGTTGAGCGGGACCAGTTGATCAGCGTTATCTTTTGACAGGGTGGGCAAAATCCCGGGCAGTGATTTAATGGTATTTCTCAGCCAGTTTGGCTTTTGTGTCTTGACTTGGTGCCCTGCTACAACCAGATCACTGGCTACCCTGCTGAATAACTGGTTGCGCACAGCTGCATCCATGTGGGCAAATTTCTCATGCCACAACTGTTGCAAATCGGGCATGTAGCGCCCCTCAACCACCTTTCTGTGGATGGTCACCTGTTCAATCAACTTGTCGAAGAAGAACAGGTTTGCCTGCAACTCTCTACGCCGCTTACGGTACAGTGACTGCTCTTTTTCCAGGGCGATGGTATGGGCAAGACTCTGGTCAGTATCGCTGGCCAGTTGATTGAGCTTGATGGCCTGTTTCTCCAGCTCGGCGTATGAGTCATAAATTTGGGAAAATGACTGATGCTTACAACGGTAATACAGCTTGTTAATTAATTTTTTGCGCTTTTCATCCCCAGCCTGATCAAAATTGGTGTAGTCAGACTCTGTGTATTTTTTTAGCTTTTTCAGACCTGAGATCAACCTCGTCTGGCGCCAGAGACTGTTATTAATCGTCCAGAAAGAGATATAGGCTATGTCGATTGCCAGCCCGACCGCTATGGCAATACCAACCGCCATTCCTGCGGGAGGGAAAATTACCGTCATAATGGCACCGGCCAACAAGGCCAGGCCGTTGAAAATATGGCCGCGCTTGTTACGCAGCAAGGCCCTTTTGATGCTGTGGCCAAAATCTTTGAAACGAATTTTTGTGAAGAACCGATCATCAGACGTGAGTTTTTCAATGTGTTTGCGGTCTTCTCGTTCAATAAAATGAGTGGTAGGGCCGGGCTGCTCCAGTTGGGGGCGTTCGGACGCTACGCTACGATCAGAAGCAGGCAGCCGATTCAGCAATCGCTGCTGCTCCTCAATAGATAACACCAGGTTATTTCGTACCTGTTGTTTAAATGCCAGCATCTGTTCCAGGGAGATATTCTCTTCACTAATCATGCCAGAGCGCTCAAGCAGCTCTGTAATGTATTGCCTGGGGTTGCTGTAAAAATTCCGACGTCCTTCTGCCTGCTGTTCGCTTGCTAGCAACCCTGCCGCCTTTTGATAGCGCAAAGCCCGACGTACGGTTTTTATCATATACGGCACAATAACCTGATCCAGATACCCCGCCGGCAATTGTTCCCCTTTACGCAAATACTCATAAGCCACAGATACTGGATTGCGCTTGATGGACTTAACCACGGCAGCCATGGTTTCGTTACTGATGGCAACCTTACCCTCGGTGAAGCCGAGCTGGCCATTGTCAGACAGGTGTATCTTTACTGCCCGGCCTGCATGTAGTTTCAGTGCGGCCAGCACCTGCTGCTGGTCTTTTTGACGACTGTGGTGCGTCAGATTGCTGACCAGTTCAGAGGTCTTAATGGCAGGAGGAGGATTAATAAAACGGTCCACTGTCTTCCGACAATAAGAGATTAACCACTTGTGCCAGTACCTACCTTCAATACTTTCTGCTTTTTCAGCAACTGACATGGTTGAATTTTTGCGAGTAATTTTGGCGTTGGCATCACCCTGTGACAGGGGATCACCAATATTGACGGAATTGGCGTAATGCTGGCGCGCAAGTCGATCCTGAGATGGTAAGCGGGGCATTCCTCGATCCCTAAGGCAACCCTGAAACTGGCCGGTATTGGCAATTTACCTCATTGGCAGGAAACAATTCATGGACTCAGCTGACCAGTTGTTCCCAAGTATCGCGGGTGATGACGAGTACCTTGAATAACTATAGACAAGAAACCATTGGCATCTTGTCGTATAAAAAGTTGTCCTGACGAACGGTACACGAACAATTGAAACTACTTTTGCCGGCAGCCGACGATCGATACTCCTAAGCCCGATCCAGCACCAAAAAGCTGTAACCCAGAGGCTGATGCTCTTCCGGCTCTACCTTACAACATGAGGTTTCCTGCCACTGCCCGGGGATAATTGACGGAAAAAAGGCATCGCCGTCAAAACTTTGATAAACCCGAGTCAGGTAAAGCCGGTCGGCCCGGTCAATAGCCTGGCGATAAATCTGCTCACCACCGATGACCATGACCTCATCAGCACAACTTAGAGTTTCAGCCAGCAGCAGCGCCTCATCCAACGTGTGCACCACCCTGACGCCCTCACGGTGCCAGGACGGGTTGCGGGTGATAACAATGTTTATTCTGCCCGGCAGCGGCCTGCCCAGAGAATCAAACGTCTTACGCCCCATAATAATGGCCTTGCCCATGGTGACCGACCTGAAATAACGCAGATCATCGGGCAAGTGCCAAGGCATTTTATTGTTGATCCCGATGGCATTGTTATCTGCCACGGCAGCAATCAGGGCCAGTTTCATGTCGATCAATTCTCGCTGTTATCACGCACTCTTGATTGAGTGACAGGTTTATTGTGCGTCAGGGCTGAAGACGCCAACATTCTCATGACCTTCTTCACGCAGGTGCATGGCATGGAGCTGACTCATTACCCCTCGCTCGCAGTAGAGCAAGTAATGACGGTGCCTGTCCAGCTCGGGAAAGCGGGTGCGCAGCTGATAAAAAGGGATGATCACCACCTCACGCCCGGGCACACTGAACGGTTTGATCTCTTCTTCGGTGGGGTGGCGAATATCGATAATCACATCACCCGGTGGCACCTCATGCACCACATCCACCTCTTCGCGGGTCAGATCGTCAGCGATGATATCATGGATGGAGACGATGCGACGCTCAGCAATAGCCTGATCGAGTACGGCAAAGTTAAAGCACGCCTCTGCGGCAACGACCCTCTCCTCTCTGGCACGAGTGGTGGGGTTTTTCGAGATCACAGCACAGTACTCGGGAATATTGCGAACAAACTCCTCCGTACCGATGTCCACCGCAATATTGATAATTGCCTGCTTATCCATAGTAATCAGTGGCCTGAGCACCAGCGCGTTGCTCACAGAGTCGATGACTGCCAGATTAGGCAGCGTTTGACTGGCAACCTGGGCGATAGCCTCACCTGTTACCAGCGCCGCCATCTCCATCTCCCGGGCTACCTGGCTTGCTGCCTGCAGCATCATACGCTTGAGGATAACGCCCATCTGTGAGTTATCTACCCGGGTCAGAATCTCTTCTACCACGCCCTCAAAAGGCACGGTGACAAACTTCACCCGGTGGGAAGAACCAAAACGATTCCACAGGTAAAACGCGACTTCTTTGACGGCCAGTTCGTGGGCATGACCGCCCAGGTTGAAAAAGCAGAAGTGGGTACGGATGCCGCGCTTCATGGTCAAAAAGCTGGAGACGGTGGAATCAAAACCACCGGAAATCAGTGACAGCACCGGCTCCTGGGAACCGAGCGGATAACCACCCAGTCCTTTGCCGCGCTTTTGCGTCATGAAATAACGATCGTGACGAATATCGATGCGCACCGTCACCTCTGGTTGCTGTAGACTCACGCCACGGGCCCCAGTGCCCTGGTTCAGACCAGCGCCAACAAAGCGCTCTACATCGATGGACTGAAAATCGTGATTGCCAGTGCGGTTGCAGCGCACACAGAACGTTTTGCCCGCCAGCGCGTCAGCGTGTGCTTCCAGGGCTTTGCGCAGAATATCGTCCAGGCTGATCAGCGGATGGCTGGCCACCTGTAACCAGTAGGCAATGCCCGGTATATGACTAAGCAGGTCGCCAACCTGGGTCGTCAGAATCTCATCATCATCACTGGTGGTGACTTCGATATGATCCCACACGCCCGATACATCGATGTTTTCATCCACGCGCCGGACAATAGTTCTGATGTTTTTTCTCAGCATCTTGATGAAGCGTTTGCGAACCGGGGTGCTTTTGATGATGATTTCCGGGAACAGTTTAATGATGAACTTCATGGGTCAGGGGACCTTGGGTGCTCGGCATCAGCGAGGAAAGACGGGACGTGGGCAGATCAGATATGGAGTTCGTCGCTGTAGCAAGGAGTCAACGAATCAGCTGGAATTTCCGCAGTTTGCATTATACCCGATAAAGTGCCACTGCAAATCCCCTGACAAAGGGGTACACTAAGTCCGCTTTTTGTCAGGCACCGGCTGCAAGGTACCTGCACCGTTTCAGGGTATTACCGTACGTCCGGCAGTTCATGCAACGGGCGCAGCCCGGCCCTTTCATCAAAAGCTGGCACGGAAATTGCCCAACATTAGCAATCGTATTTCTTTGCATCTTCTGGTTACCAGTAGAACAAGGAAATAGAACAGTAACCGCCAATTGAGTGCGGTGTTTGTCCTCTGGAGGAAACAAGTTATGTCTAGGACCCTTAGCCTGATTAAGGAACATGACATCAAGTGGGTTGATCTGCGTTTCACCGACACCAAGGGTAAGGAGCAGCATCTGTCGATTCCGAGCAGCTACGTCGATGATGAGTTCTTTGAAAGCGGGCAGATGTTTGATGGCTCCTCCATCGCCGGCTGGAAAGGTATTGATGAATCCGACATGATTCTGATGCCGGACGACAGCACCGCCACTATTGACCCATTCACCGAAGCCGCAACTCTGAACCTGCGCTGCGATATCGTCGAGCCGTCCACCATGCAGGGATATGAGCGTGACCCTCGCTCCGTGGCCCGTCGTGCTGAAGAGTACCTGAAGTCCACCGGCATTGCTGACACCGCTTTCTTTGGCCCCGAGCCAGAGTTCTTTGTCTTTGACGATGTAAAGTGGAGTGTGGATATTTCCGGTGCATCGTACGAAGTCAACTCCGAAGAGGCAGCCTGGTCTTCTAACGCCAAGTTTGAAGGTGGCAATATTGGCCACCGTCCGAAAGTCAAAGGCGGCTACTTCCCGGTTCCACCAGTAGACTCCCTGCACGACCTGCGCGCTGCCATGTGCGATGCCATGGAAGCGCAAGGGCTGGAAGTTGAGGTACATCACCACGAGGTGGGTACTGCTGGCCAGTGTGAAATCGGTGTCAAGTTCAACACGCTGGTGAAAAAAGCCGACGAAGTTCAGATTCTCAAGTACGCCATCCACAACGTGGCTCACGCCTACGGCAAAACTGCCACCTTCATGCCCAAGCCGTTAGTAGGCGACAATGGTTCAGGTATGCACGTACACATATCGCTGGCAAAAAATGGCGAAAACCTGTTTGCCGGTGACGGCTATGCCGGCCTTTCAGAAGAGGCTCTGTACTTTATTGGCGGTGTAATTAAACACGCCCGGGCCGTCAACGCTTTTACCAATGCCTCCACCAACTCCTATAAGCGACTGGTACCTGGCTTTGAGGCACCGGTTATGTTGGCTTACTCCGCCCGTAATCGCTCAGCTTCCATTCGCATCCCTTACGTCAGCAGCCCCAAGGCGCGCCGCGTGGAAATCCGCTTCCCGGACCCGACCGCCAACCCATACCTGGCCTTTGCCGCCCTGTTGATGGCTGGTCTGGACGGTATCCGGCACAAAATCCACCCGGGTGACGCTGCCGACAAAGATCTGTACGATCTGCCACCGGAAGAGGCGACTGAAATCCCAACGGTAAGCACCAGCTTTGAAGAGGCACTGATGGCTCTGGATGCGGACCGTGAATTCCTGACTGCCGGCGGCGTATTTACCGATGATATGATTGACGGTTATATCGACCTCAAGAATGAAGAGTGTCTGGCGGTCAGCCAGACCACTCACCCGGTTGAATTTGACCTGTACTATTCCGTATAAAATCAACACATCCTGCCACGCCAGAGTTCTTACTCTGGCTTTTTTTGCCTGGTTAGAGAGGTGGCATGGTCAAAAATACCCAAAAGTGCTTGGGGAAGTGGCCATTAAGAAACGACCACAGACTCTACTGTCATCCTGTACGTGGATGATCAACCTATCTCGGCAAATTCCAGTCTTAGAATCTGTTGCCAAAAGCATAAAAGCCTTGAACCACGAAGAACACGAAGGGCACAAAGGAAAAGAAAAGCTCTTCTTCGTGCTCTTCGTGGTTCCCTTCTTTTCAGAGCGTTTTGCGACGCCCTCCTGCGAGAGTGTTGCAAAAGGTCCTCGTGGTTCCATTTTTCACCGCACATCCTCAAGGATGTTGAAAAGAGCTTAGGGAAGTGA
>JAQFVO010000797.1 GCA_027942505.1 Endozoicomonas sp.
GGTACATCCAGCCCAGTTCATTTTGTGCAATGACGTTGCCCTGGTCGGCGGCTTTGCGGAACCATAATGCGGCCTTGGTATAGTTCTGCAGCGTCCCCAGACCGGTCTTGTGTAAAAGACCCAGGTTTTTTTGCGCAATGGCGTATCCCTGGTCGGCGGCTCTCTGATACCAGTACAGAGCCTCAATGCAGTTCTGCCTCACTCCCAGACCCTTCTCGAGCAGACAGCCCAGTTGATTCTGTGCAACGGTGTTCCCCTTCTGGGCGGATTTGTAATACCAGGACAGCGCTTGCGTGAAGTCTTGCTCTACCCCCAGACCTTCCTGGTACATAAAGCCAAGATTTTTTTCTGCGTCGTTGTCTCCCTGGCTGGCGGCCCTGAGGTACCAGGACAGGGCCTGGTTATAGTCCTGTTTCACCCCCAGACCGTTCTGATAGAGCAGGCCCAGGTTGTTTTGCGCAATGGCGCATCCCTGGTCGGCGGCCTTGCGGTAACAGAGCAGGGCCTTGGTGCAATCCCGCTCAACCACCAGACCAGTTCTGTACAACCAGCCCAGGTTGTTCAACGCTACCTTGTCCTCCGTCGTCCATCCTGCCTTGATCAGCTGCGCTGCTATCTCCCAGCGTTCACTCGTTAATGCCATGGTTAAAGGGTTCGTTGAGTTCGAGCAGGAGAGTTTTTCCGGGGTTAACCCAGCGAAAAGAATTGCCTGCACATCTCCAATCTGATTGTTCTCTATTGAATTGAAGAGTACTTCTGGCAGATTTATCGACAGGAGCCCCGGAGGATCACTGCTGGTAATAATGCGCCGATCCAATGGGCATCGTGGTGATTCATTCAGCCACTGACTTATACATCTGTAGTGAAAATGATGAGAGCAGGGTTTTAGCGTTAATACTGCATATCTTTGCAGAAGTTTCTGGACAAAGGCTGGCATTAAACAACATGTGAGCCTGTCACTCAAACCTTCCCGTACACGACCAAGGCAGATCGCACAGGCGTCGACTGAGTTACTTGCCGTATTCATGACCCGTCAGAGTCTTTGACGACGCAAAAGTTCACTATCTCCACGTGCCAGAAGGAGTGCTGTTGTGCCTGACTATTTAAACGTCTGCGTGCGTCTATCTGGGGATATTGTCATGATAGCCGGTGGTGTTGAGCCTCTTTACCCAGATGCAAAACCCGAACCGTTATCAGCGCCAGAGTGAATTTGTCGTCAAAATGCTGAACCATCGCATGAGATTGTGCCTCAGCCTGATTCAAGGCCCAGCTCGTTGCATTGCAACCACTTCAGGTTTTCCAGTGCATTGACGTTTTTCTGCTCAGCCGCCTTGCGGTACCAGTAGATGGCTTCGGTGTAGTGTCTGCTGCTGACGTTTAGTTATGAAAGTCAACAAGTGAAATGTCATCAGATATGCTGCGCTCTGCAAGTTGGTTTCACTTTTGAGCGTGGTTGCTTCCGAGCAGTACTTTGTGATTTTGTTGGCTGAAAACGTCGACTTGTTCCTTTGATAATTCCTGAAATCGTCAACGAAGTAAGTATAGATCATTTGTAATCAAGATTCGAGAAGAAAATTCCTACTAGCGTTTGTTTACAACGAGAGCAAAGCTCGGTGTAAGATCCATTTAGGGTGTCGTTAAAAATTCTTGCTCGTATGCTTAAACTGCAAAGCTTATCGGCTCTATCAACGAGTTTAACCCTGCTTCATTTTGCTAAGTCGATTTCGTTTTGGATATACA
>JAQFVO010000807.1 GCA_027942505.1 Endozoicomonas sp.
CAAAAAAAAGCCCCTGTATTGAGGGGCTTGTTAAAAAAAAGGAATTGTTGGGTAACGCCATTGCCACAGGAACAGCTTTGTTCTCGTTGATATGATGCACGCAGACACGACGTTTCATCTCGGCTCTTGTTCCGGTTGGGCAAATTGTGCTGAGTTTTACACTTCAGTCGTCGTTGGTCAAGAGATGTTCGTCTTGTTGGTCAACAAGCATGATAACCAGCCGTTTGAGTTCACTGCAATACGACAAAAACACGCAAGAGTTGTTACCACCGGATAAAAATTCGACGTTAACGATCAAATTGACGGGCGGCCCGGGCCGGCATGATTGCCAGCACTACGCGGACCATCTGTGAACTTTTCGAAATATAAATGTCAAAGACTATTTAATTATCTTGCATTGCATTGCATTGCATTGCATTGCACAGATTCTGAGGCTGGTCGGGTTTGGCAAAGCAGTGACTCACTGCGTTGGACATCATGATAGAAAAAACGTCGAACAATAATAACTACTCTACTCTCCCAGACTCAGGCAGTGATTGTCTGACACCTCCGGTTGTGAATAACAAGGCGGAGCAGAGACAGCACCCTGAAAGGCTGGTGCGCAAGGCTGCAGACCGTCCGGATGTTCGTTATCCGCTGGCGAAACGGCATTGCGTTGGGCTGGTTCAAGCCACTGATCCTGGCAACGCTTCATGTCGCCCCCACTGGGGCGGAAAGGGAATGTACCTGGCGGTGCTGCAGGATTGTGGGCTGAAGGTCCCACCCTTTCGCTGCATTGAGGGCGGGGTATGGCAACGCCTGGAAACGGTGCCGATGGATCTTTCATCACTTCTGTCTGCCCTTGACGACGGTCACGAATTTGGCCACAACACCGGCACTCTGGCCATGCTCCGGGAGTGGATCGGGAGGTTGGATCAGCAGAAACAACGCCGCTGGCTTGAAGCCACCTACTGCTTTGCAGCCAGCGACGAGTGTTACCAGAAGTTAAGGTGCCAGCCTGTGGTCGCTGAGATTGGTAAAATCCAGCAGGAGATGATGAGCGTTCTGGGTGCTGATGCTGTCTTGATCGTGCGCAGCTCCGGAATTGGTGAGGACTCTCTGGGCAATGCCCAGGCCGGCAAGTATGACTCCCTGGTGCATGATGGCGGCGATATTCTCAAGACCTATCTGAAGGTGGTCGCGTCCAGCTACCGTCCCCAGGTTTTTACGGCAGATGAACAGCGGATGGCGGTCATCGTGCAGCAGTGCATCTTATGCCGTTTCTCTGGTGTCGCCATGAGTTATCGTCGTTGCGATGACAACACTCTGGAGGTTGAGTATGGGCCGGGTCAGGGGCGGGGAGTGGTGTCTGGCCAGGGCGCTATTACGCCACATCGCTACGAGATATCCCGGGCAGGCCAGACGGTCTAGTCCGGGTAACGCGGCCCACGGATTTTTCCTGAAGCGCAACGACGACGGGCGTTGCATCGAAGAGTTGGCAGCAGCGGACCATGGCTCTGTTGAGCTTGATGACGTGCAGTTGAAGGCTCTGCACCGAGGTGTTGAGCGCCTGGAAAACCGGTTGATGTGTCCGGTGGATGTGGAATTTGCCATCGACCATGAGGGTGAACTCTGGTTCTTGCAGGTGCGGCCGGTGACCGCCCTGCCGGGGGGCAGCAGTTTTGCCATCGCGTCGGCGGTGAACATTCTGGATCAGGGGGCTGTCGTCAGTGAGGGTGCCGGCTCCGGCATGGCGCTGGCCGTCAGCGGTGATGAGACTACCGTACCCAATAACAGTGTGCTGTTCGCCGACCATGGGCGGGAGTGGATGCTCCGGGCTGACGTGCTGGCCAGGCTGCGTGGCGTGGTGTTCAAACGAGGCGGGCGCAATGATCATATCGCCATCACCCTGCGCCAGGCGGGTCTGCCGTGCATGCTGGTCAACCAGCCGCAATGGTGGCCCGGTGCTGTGCCGGAGCCGGTGACGCTGGTCTGTGGCCGGTTCCAGAAACAAGACGGTGGATTTATCCTGGTCGGTGATTTGCAGCAAGAACTGCTGGACAGCGGCGATGGTGCAAAGCGCAATTACCAGGCAGCAATGGCCTGTACGGCAGCATGGCAGCCGCCCATCGCACCAGACAACTTGTCCCGGGTGGATCATCTGTTCCAGTGGCTTGTGCAGTCCAATGAACGGCTGCTGGATTTCATGGGCCCGGAGCGTTTGATGTACCTTTGTCTGTCAAACCGGGGTGCGGTGCAATTGATTATGCACCCTCAGCGGGCAGAGATTATTGACCACTGTGCCTGGGAGATCCGTCATTTTCTGGTGGAGGCTGAGGCGTTTTTCGCCGGCTACAAACATTTACTCATGCTGGGGACGGGCTGTGATGTCGGACGGTATGGCGAATATCGTGATGAGCTGGACCCGCTGGGTAAGCTACTGGCAACGATTCGCCAGTCAGTGGAGGCATTGCTGGCAACGTTTACCTGGCCATTTTCCAACAGTGCCGAGTTGCCACGCCCGACGTGTAATCTGCATCATTGGCTGCACAGTTGTCAGCTGCTGAGCCGACGTTTGCTCTGGCAAGTGACTCTTAAGCGGTGCGAGAGTATGCACAGCATCCATCAGCTGGTGTTATGGTTGCACCAGCGTTTCCTGGCCATGATTGCGCCGGTGGCCAGCGCATCGGGGCAGGGGACTGTGCAGGCCCGTTTATTGTGCGAGATGCGCCCGATTGAGTTTGTTGATTTCGCGCCTGCGCCTGCACAACAACTGTTGAACGCTGCCTGTTACCAGGCCTTGATGGCAATGGATGTTAGTCGTGTCACGGTCCTGATTATGCCCGACTATGTGCAACTGGCCATTGAATTGCAATGCCACGCCTGCACGTTAGAACTGTTGACGCAGGCTGAGGGAGGCAGAGGGCGTACCCTGCGTCTGCGTTACAGTGAATACACCGAATCTTGCTACGGTCAAAACGGAAATTGGCTGCGATTGTGGTTTTTGGCACAAACGCTGGCTCAATCGCCATCGGCAACCGGTCTGGGCAAACCGGATATTGTCTGCAACGATCAGATAGACCAGATCCTGTTTGAATTTACCCGAATACCCTCCCGGGAAGCCATGCAGAGGCTGTTTGCAGACATCCTTAAGCTACTGGGGAGCATTGCTAACTTCGACCTGCAGGTCAACAAAGCCCATCTTGACGGCAGTCAGACGGTATGGAACATGAATGCGATTCGGGAAAGGCTGGCCAACCCGGCCTTTGCCGAGGTCAATCTGTTTGCCCTTGCCCATGGCTATTGGCTTCGTGGTGCTGATAAAAACACCCTGATCAACCCCTTTACGCAAAGTAAAGCGTTGGTCCATCGGCAGTTGGAGGCTCGAATATTCTGCGACGCCAGCCCAGACCTGATTGATCAGTTGCTCAGCGCCCAGCGTGATACCGACAGGCGCACCGTGCTGTGGCATTTTTTGCTGGCTGATCCGGATAGAGCCGCTGCCCCGGTCCGAAAATGGACGTCCTGGCTCAGTGACGAAGCGACGGCTACCCGGCTGGTGTCGCAAAATGGTCACATTCTGAAGTACCTGCACCAACCATTATGTCAAGTACAGTAGTTGGGGGTAAATCCTGAAATGTGCTTCATTTTGGTTTCTCAGCTG
>JAQFVO010000851.1 GCA_027942505.1 Endozoicomonas sp.
CAAAAGATCATGTATATAATCAGGATCATCCTGAGTCAGCAAAGAGTAGCTTGTGCTGGCCATCCCACCTGCTGATATACAATAAAGCAAACGAAGAACTCCATGGGGTCAGACTCATCAACTTGTTGATCAAGTTTGTAAGGTGACACAAACTGATCCAACTACACAATGACAGGTTGGCCGGATAAGCAAATTACACCAGAAATCACACTGTATTTTAGCAAACATCATGAAATTACAGTCAAAGATGGTTCTTTATTATGGGGAATTCAAGCAAGGATCCCATTTCCTTCAGAGTATCCAGCCAACGTTTCAACACCGCGGGCGACGTCATGGGAGTGGAAGAGGCAAAACTTGCCAGCAGGTTATTACAGGACTCTGCCAGCGTACTGTCGCTGATTATTTGTGAATGGTGCAGCTGGGGCAACCCCATCAGCGCTGACAACAAATAGTCATCTTCCCGGGCCGACTGGACGAAAAGATCTTGTGTTTCTGGTGAGCTTTCTATCAGACTACTCCAACCATTGAACAGACTGGAAAAGGCCGTGTCTGAATCCATAGCAACCTTCAAAAAAGGAACAAGGTCAGGCTCAACAGGATGTTGGACAGATGAGGTGGCCGACGATAACAGTAACAGGTGCACAATGCGCTGATTCAAGACCTGCGGATCCAAGGTCTGCTGATCAGCTTCAATAGTCGAGTCTTCAGTCTGTGCCGGAAGGGTACTTTGCAGGAGATTATTGAAAGTCGCCAGCAACGTTGCACAATACTCCGGACATTGACTGGTGACAAATTCTTCCAATGCACTGAAAAACGACAACTGTCTTTCACTGGACTGGTTCAGGCGAATCTGGACAATGGCTGTGAGTTGCGCCAACATACGACACTTGTCCTCCACAGAATCTTCTCTGCTTAACAGATCCGTTACCGTGGCAAAGTATCGGGAGTAGTCATTGACAGCGTCGGGGTTTCGCAGGTGAAACAACAGATCTGTGGCAACCCACTTCAGGTCGGTCTCTTGTGGCAGTGCCAGCGCTTCGGTTAAATACGACAAAGAATCACTTATATCAGCCACGTCAGAAAAATAACCACAGGCAGCTGTAAGATAAAGTACGTGATTGGTTCGATGGAAATAGTCTTTCTCGTGGAGATGGTGTATGGGATAATCACCACGTTGCATGCTCGAGGGTACATTGTTTCTGGTGGTATGGACTCTAAACTTTTCCAGGATTTCATCAACAGCATTGTTCAGCACGGCGGCCATGTCGTCTCTTACGTCACCAATAACCTGGTGCATCAGCGGAAGATCCTTGCTCAATAGTCCTTTTTGATCAGGACCGTTCCCAAAAACTCTGAGAAATAATGGTCTTGAGAAGCCTTCAGAGGCTGCGTCGGGGCAGGAATAATTCAGTGAGTCTTCGATCAGTTCGAACACGTCAACCGGTTCAATATCTTCTAACACACCACGATCAAAACCGTGCAAAGGAGTGGCGCTATTCTGCTGAAGGGTCTGCAAAAGCTGAAATTTTTCTTCGGGGGTCAATGTGTTCAGGTTTTCCAGATCGTCGATGCGCTGGTAATCGGTGCCGATATGTTCAAGCGCTTCAGCAATTGTCAATTTGGGGACGGAAACTTGCTCAACGGCTTCCGGGACATGGGAGGCAGTCAGGGCAGCAGCTTCCTGGCGTTCTACGCTGGCTTGTGGACTGATCAACTTTTGTCTCGTTTTTGGCAGCATGGAGGTAAGCCATGTGTATAAATCCCGACGTGCACCTGTTGATCCTTCAGGCTCACTATCCCCGGCAAGTAGTGTTTTACCACTACTCAGCTCTAAAGGCCTTCCCTGATAATAAACAACATCTTCTGCTATGGAGAAGCCTGTGGGAGTTTCTTGGATTTTTGCAGCAAGCTCGGCCAGGGTCAGACCGTTCAGTGAGGCATCAAACATCTTTTTTTCTCCAAAGAGTGCTTCAAAGATCAAGCATTCAGGTAACCACGCCGGATACCTGGTTAGCTCTTTGGGCTACACAGTGGAAAAAAGTTCCCTGGGAAAACATCCGATTTTGAATGTTTAATTTAAGGCAGACATTAAGCGTTCAGGGTAGATATTAAAGAATCACAGAGCACTGAGGGAGTCAGAATGGTCGGCACCCGACAGAAAGCGGGGATCTATCTCACGCACGCCCCCCTCTTTTGCACGGATAACGGAGAGTTAAAAGAGTCAGGGTTTAAGCCCTTTTGTAACATCCATGAAGGAGAGCATCGCAAAAAACACCAAAACATTGCCCCACAAAGTCACGAAGGAAGCCTCTTTTTTGCTGAGCGTAGCTCAGGCAAGCCCGGAAAAAACTTCATGAGTTTGTGGTTTTGCCAGTACCTGTTCCCCCGTCACGTCATCAAAAGTGGCCACCTTTTTGGCCGGGTGATAACAAGTCTGGAACTAATTTTTCAAAAAATAGTCCAAGCAAGAGATATGCTTATCAAAAAAATTTTCTAATGACTAACGACACAAGCTCCCGGCACATACCTTTTCGTTTGTGTTATTCCGAAAAAAATCAAAAGGACGTACGATATGGATGGTAATTTAAATATTCGCCCACCTTCTTATGAAGTAGTTCAACAGGAAAAATTCGATCAAAACCTTGCACAAGCAGTTGATGGTGCCAATCGCATTATTGCTACCTCTGGCCAACCGAGAGAACTTGCTCAGGCTCTGGTCAATCGCCTGATCAGCATGTATCAATTGTCGTTGCCACAACTTTCATCTGCCAGTTCTGCCATACAGAATCCTGAGTGCAAATTGGACCCGGACCGACTGAACTGGGTGGGTTGGGAAAAGAGATACTACGCAATAAATGCATCGGGCTTTTATTCCGAAAAGTCTGACCTTCCTTTGTTGCAACTTAAAATTAGTCAAGAGATAGGCAGCACCCGCGTAAAAGATCTCAAAGACAAGTGCTTAACCTCACTTGGTACTCTCGGTTTCCGGGGAACAATCAACGATTGCCAATCATACCTTGATATCGCCAGGCTCAGTAAAAATATAGGGAAACCCGTTACTCCCGTTTTGCGTGAATGCATTCGGCATGGCTTGTTATCCACAGGATTCGTTCTTGACGTCTTATTCATGTCCGTAAAGGACTGTACGTAGAGGACAACCTGAAAATTCAACCGTAAGCAGTTTTCTCATTTTATAATTTCACCTTGGGAACTGCCCTGAAATAATTTGCACATTTTAGGGCACCCGCTGCCCACAAAAGCGCAAACGTTTGGGCCTTTGCGGGTAGCGTCATGAAATGTGGAAATTATTTAAAGACAACTCCTTAGCCAAAAACCGGTATTTCACTGTGCAAGATGTTGTCGCAAAAGGCCGAGTCACTGCGTACGGGGAATCTGGCAGGGATTGCCATCGAGCGTTCACCTCCCTGTGAGGAGGTCCTGTACAATCCATCTACAGGTTGACAGCGGAGTCTGTGGTCGTTTCTTAATGGCCATGTGACTCCCTTGCTGGAAGCAGAGAAAATCCACTTAAAATTTAAAAGAGCCCTGCAAACTCTGCAAAAAGTCCAATTTAATCCACGCCTGGCTGTGTCCCTGATCAGCGGCCTTGCTGTACCAAAACATAGCCTGGGTGAAATTCTGCTTCGAACCCAGACCGTATTCGTACATCTGGCCAAGTTGATATTGCGCAGTCATGTTTCCCTGTTCGGCAGACTTGTGAAACCAGAACACGGCTATGGCATAGTTTTGAGCCCCCCCCTGGCCTTGCTGAAACAAATAGGCCAGGTTGTTTTGCGCCGCGGCATTTCCTTGTTCTGCCGCTTTTCGGTACCAGATCCGAGCCTCAGCATAGCTCTTCTCAACTCCGAGACCCTTGTGGTACATAAAACCCAAGTTCGTTTGCGCTTCCTCGCTTCCCTGATTGGCAGCCTGACGGTAAAAGTACAGGGCCTCGGCGAAGTCCTGCTTAACTCCGTGACCTTTCTGGTACATCACACCCAGGGTAGTTTGTGCTCCGGCATTTCCCTGTTCGGCAGACTTACGGTACCAGATCACGGCCATATCATAGCTCTGCTCCATCCCTAGCCCATGCTGATACATATAGCCCAAGCTATTTTGTGCTTCACTGTTCCCCTGGTAAGCGGACTTGCAGTACCAGGACAGGGCCTTGGCAAAGTTCTGTTCGGTCCCCAGCCCAGCCTGATACATAAAGCCAAGGTTATTGGCTGCGGCGTCGCTTCCCTGTTTGGCAGACTTGTGGAACCAGAACAGGGCTTTAGCGTAGTCCTGCGCCAAGTACATACCTTTCTGGTACAAAAAGCCCAGATTATTTTGCGCCAGTTTGTCTTCTGTGGTCCATCCTGCTTTGTGCAGCTCTGAGGCTATCTCCCAAGCCCCCCCCTTCAATGCTTGGGTTAAAGGGTTTCTGGCACCTGCAAAGGTACACTGCCCAGGGGTTAACCCAGCCGACAGAATTTCTTTAACCACCTCAGGTTGATTGTTCTCTATTGACTTGCATAGCTCATCTAGCAGATTGACAGTGAGATTTAGCGAGGGAGTACTGCTTGATATTATTCGGCGGTCTAACGGGCATCGTGGTGTTACTTCTACCCATGTGGTTATACATTTGTAGTGAAATTTGTGGCCACAAGCCAGTGTTATCGAAGGGCTCACTTGACGGGGATTTCTTACGGGAGACTGCAATGAAGATTGAGAGCACCCCGCGATTGCATCTTCTCTCAATGCCTCTAAGCAAACTGCACATGGGTTAGCTGTGTCACTATTTGCCGTAATCATGACAGGTCAGAGTCTTAAATAAAGTGAGAGTTCAATATCTGGTTTAACAAATCCCCTAATATTCTTCATCGGTGACCAACCCATTAGGAGGTTGTCGCAAAAGGCCCTTAAAAGAAGGGAACCACAAAGACACAGAGACACAAAGTTTTTTCCGGGCCTGCTCA
>JAQFVO010000860.1 GCA_027942505.1 Endozoicomonas sp.
TTAGGACCAGCATAAAGGCAGCTTGAGCCTTGGATCATAACAACGAATGTTGCGCTCGTTGCGGTTTTAATCAAGAGCGAAGGTCCGCTATGAGTGAACCACTTGCCCCTGAAAGAAGCGAGTTTCCAATACTGAGCAGTTTCTGGTTCAAACTAAAACGAATAGCTGGCCACCAGTGCCATCTGGTCTTTTCCGGCAGTAATTGCATGGTGTGAGCCTGCTGGTCCCTGGATAAGGTCTGACAATAATGCCCCGGTAAAACTGCCGAGTGTATTAGCCAGCATATCATTTGAATCGAAACTGTCGTCTGTTACCTCCTTGACCAGACCCGGCACCAGACCGTTACCGGTGGCCAGGGCAATTCTACCCCAGCGGTTATTACTGGCGATATCTAACTGGCGCAAGCCAAACTCGCTGGCCGCTCCCAGGATCATGGAAATACCATAATGTTGTCGTTTATCCTTATCAATGCTGCTGCTCGCTAATGCCGCGACACTGCCAGCACTAATGGCGGTAATCCACCAGGCGCTGTGTTGATAACCGGGTGAGGGGTCGGCAATGCTCATCTGGTACGGAGTGTCGGTTGTAGTACCATCGGCTGTTTCATCATGGCTGAACGATTCAGCAAAAACACCGGAAGAAAAGATAAGAGAGAGCGTCAGGGGAAGTGCCTTTGGGGCAGAGATGATTCGTTCACAACAACCGGGGGATTCAGGTTTCATGCTTGACGACCTTGTCACGGTGGAATGACCTGAATCCAAGTCAACTCACGGGCCAAGGTGCGCCGGAAGTGTCATTGGATTCGCTGCAGCGGGAAAGCAAAAACGCAGTGTGTGCAGGAACAACAAACTTCTTCACGGCGTACGGATTTACCTTAAAGAGGCGATAGTGGAAAAGCAATTACCCTGCAGGGCCGGGGGGCCATTGCCAGCGACTCAATATAGGCTTGATAATCCCGAGTTGGTCAATGTTAGCCATAGCAATAACCGAAGATCTGCCATTATGCCTGGAAACATCACCCTTGCATCGTTATCTAATCAGTGAATGACTCTGTGGTGAAAATACCAGGAAATTCAAAACTGACACGGAGTCAGTGGATCTCCTCAAAGAGCAACTCGGATCTATTGCGGTGTTGCAAAATTGGATTTAACCGCCACATTCTCAGCATCAAGGTTCGGTTGACTGGTTACCGGCACATGGAGTTTAAGTGACACGGAAGGTCTGAATACAAGGCAATGGGTGGAACCGCCAAAATGGAACATCCCCAGTTGCTCACCACGACTAACTTCATCCCCCTCTCTTACCGTGACCTCGTTGCTGGATACTTCAGCCATGCCAACCGCCACAAAAGCCATAAGCCCAATGGCCGGGTTATTTGCCCTGATGAAAATAATCGCCCGCGAGGCCACTGACGTGGTAAATGGTTGGGAGGCGTTTGGAGCTGAGGGGTCTGAGGATGAGGAATATACCCCCTCACTCATATTTTCAAGATAGTACGTTCCATTGACCACAAGAACCTTTTCGATCACGCCATCCACAGGGCTATGCCAGCGATGGTAGCTCAGTGCACTGAGAAATGCCTGGTATACAGATCCCCCGTTAAACTGCTCCGCGAGTGGATCAAAATTGAGCATATTACTCAATGAGTAGGGTTGCTCCTTTAGCCAGAACTTGTCAGAACTGCGAACATCCGTTTTAAATTGTAATGGGGCTGATTCGCAGGCATTGACGATGGGGGCATCACCTACTGGACGTATATCTGGCTGAAACTCACGAACAAAGAAGTGATCCCAGGATCTGAAACCAAGGTATTTCTGATCATCAGGATCTGGTACCTGAAATATATCGGTAAACGTTATCGACTGGACATTTGTATCATCTTTATCAGGCTGACATGCGACAACGATCAACTGTTGCTTTGCCTGGTCGCTTAGCCAGGGGATGGCAGGAGGATCGGCATCGGGTTCTCCTTCGGCCAGAACGTACCTGGATTTTTCCGTCGTTAAAAAACTTCCCCAGAATTGCAGCACTTTTTGAAATTCACGATTAAACAGCTCAGAAGAGAAGGTAGAGTAACCGGCGATGGTTCCCATGGGCCAGTCCAATATGGCATTTATAGGAAACCCCACAAGCCCCTGTGCCTTGCCATCTCTGCTGATAATAAATTCCGGGGCGGTGGTCATAATGTTATTGAGCAGTCCCAGGAACTGCAACCAACTGGTAACAGCCGGAACACCGGAAGGGTCGTTCGGATCAAACATCAGTGCTTCGGTAAACATGGCCTGCGTACTTGCATGCAACTCATGCGAGCTCGCTACCAGATTGTGCAGATTTTTAATCGGCTCTATATATTCAGCCGGTCTGGATATTGGTTTGGAAAGTATTCTTTTGTGCCACTTCCTAAGCAGGTGATGATCGGATGGCAGCCATCCACCCGGGCGACGTTTACTTGCTCTTACCATTTTTCCGTTACTCCTGTTTTAAAAGACACGTACTGCTCAGCAAGAAAAAGGAATTAACAACTGCATGGTCCGTGCAACCTCACCCCCCCATTAATGATTTAAAATTGGCCACGGTATAAAAGATGCCAACAATAGCCAGCAGAATAATCAGTACAATAAATATCTTCTCAGTATGATTGATCTGGTCGATAGTACCTGCCTCTTTTCTGGCCCACCAGAACACTGGTATGCCAAGAGAATAAATAATGGCAGCCACCAGCATTAAGCCAAGTCCGGCTGCATAGATTAGCCAGATGGCATAAACGGTCCCGAGAACACCAGTAAATAAAGCGACGTGAATTTTTCTATCGGAGTTATTCCTAAAGTCCTCCTCTTTTCTGGAAATTTTCCATAAGTAGAATGTGCAGGCAAAATAACAAGGTAAAATCATCACTCCGGTAATACTGAGCATTAAATTCCACGCGTTACTGGCAAAATAGACAATGATCATAAACAGTTGCATCGCCAGGGACGATACCAGCAGGGAGAAGGATGGGGATTCGTTTTTATTCTCCCTGGCGAAGGCTTTGGGAAATGTTCCGTCTTTTGCTGCCTCATAGGGAAGAGATGCGAGCATAATAGTCCAGACTAACCAGCTGCTCAGCAGTGCAATAATCACACCGACATTCATCAGAAGATCACCCCAGCTTCCCGTCACATGACCAAGCACCTCCCCTGTCGAGGGTGCGGCCATTTCAGAAATACGTCCCTGAGATAGTACGCCCAGTGGAATCAGGGACAAAAGAGCGTAGACAAACAGACAAGTCATAAACCCAACAATGGTCGCCTTGCTAACATCCTTCTGTGATCTTGCCCGACTGGATATAACTACCGCGCCTTCAATACCGATAAATACCCAAAGGGTCACCAACATGGTGCCTTTTATTTGCGGGAATACCCCGCCAAGGTCTTTATCCATCAGACTGGGAATGACGTCCTTGCCCCAGAAGTCGGTAAAAAAAATAGAGAAATCAAAACGAAATAGTAAGATAAGAATGAAAATAGCGAGGGGAATCAGCTTTCCAATAACGCCTATATTGTTGAGAAAAGCAGCCTGTTTTACTCCGGCCATAACGATAAAATACATAGCCCAGATAACAATGGAACCACAGATGACTGATGGCAGGTTATTTCCTCCCTGAAAGTGTGGAGGAAAGAAATAATTCATGGAGTCCATCAGCAGGACAGCGTAGCCGACGTTGGCACAGATATTACAGATCCAGTACCCCCAGGCGACAAGAAAGCCGGAAAAGTGACCGAAACCTAACTGAGCATAACCGTAGATACCGGCAGTCATTTCTGGCTTTACATCGGCAAGTGTGCTGAATGTACTGGCAATAAACCACATCCCGATACCAGTAATGATCCAGGCAATCAATATCGCTCCGGTGGCGGCGCCCTGCGCCATATTCTGGGGAAGGTTATAAACGCCGCCACCAATCATGGCGCTGACCACCAACGCTGCCAGGGATATAACACCCAATTTATTTTGCATATCGCCCTCCCCAATGACTTACAACATGAAACAAAAGGTAACGGGAATCAGGACCGGATAATCACTGGCCTGACCTCTGCCAGATGAATGAAGTGAGATCATTGTGCCGGATAATCAGAGAATCACTCAGGGAGTTCAGGATTAGGTTGTTGCTGAGTAATGCAATGAATATTACCGCCACCGAGCAATATTTCACGGGATTTAACCTGAACTACTTTATGGCTTGGTAACAGGTCTTGAAGAATGCCCGCGGCAACGTCGTCATTGGGGTCACCATAGGCAGGAAGAATAAGGGCTCCGTTACAGATATAACAGTTGATATAGGATGCTGCCAAACGGTCACCAACGCTGCGTTCTTTAGCAGTTTGTGAGGAGTCAATACCTCTTATGTCGTCCTCTGTCGTATACATTGGAGAGGGCAACGGTAGTTTATGTACCTTAATGGGGCGGCCTTTGGCATCAGTCTCGCAGGTCAGGTATTCCAATGCCTGCGCACTCCTTTCATATTGAGGGTCGCTCTTGTCATCCGACCATGCCAGCACTATTTCCGTGGGCTTGATGAAAAAAGCCATATTATCTATGTGTCCACAGGTTTCGTCTTCATAGATACCTCGGGGAACCCATAGTACTTTTTCCACGTTGGCATAGTCCTTCAGGTACTGCTCCATCTGATCACGACTCAAATCACGATTTCGGCCCGGACTCAAAAAGACCTCTTCGCAAACGAGCAGGGTTCCTTCGCCGTTGGAATGAATATTTCCACCTTCAGCAACAAAACTCTGAGTCCGATAACGGTCGCAACGTTCTATGGCGAGCATTTTATGGGCCACTTTATCATCCGTGCTCCATGGTGCATAAAGACCGTTAAACTCTCCTCCGTAAGCATTGAACTTCCAGTCAACGCCCCGAAGCCCCCCTTTGCCATCGATCAGGAAAGTAGTGCCGTTATCCCGCATCCATGCATCGTTCTGATTCAGTTCAATCACCCTGATCTGCGGGTGATCCAACAGTACACTGGCGTTTTCAAATTGCAGTGATGAAGCACAGACGGTTACCGGTTCAAAATCAGCGATGGCTTTTGCCACATGGACGTAGTTTTCCTGCCCAGGCTTGGCTCCCAGCCGCCAGGTGTCTGTGCGCTCTGGCCAGTGCATCCAGGTCTGGGTGTGTTCGTGCCATTCTGCTGGCATGAAATAACCATCGGCTTTTGGAGTACCGGTTAGTAAACGAGACATGATAACCTCCAACAGTTAATTTCTGGCATGTACACCATCACTGGATAGCAAAACGTTGTACATCTCAGGGCGCCTATCCCTGAATATGCCCCAGGATGTTCGGGTTTTCTGAATGTCATCCAGGTCAAAGGTATGTACCAGAATGCATTGCTCATCCTTACCTGCAACCTTTACTTTCTGACCGTGTTCGTTACTGATGAATGATGAGCCATAGAAAGTTATTTCAACGTCTTTGGCATTTTGATCAAAAACATTTTTATGGGTCTCCCTGCCAATCCGATTAGAGGCAATCAATGGCATGATATTGGCTGCAGCATGCCCGCACTGAACGTTCTGCCAATGATCGGTGGAGACTAACCCTGCATCCTGAGGCTCAGAACCAATAGCCGTTGGGAAAAACAGCAACTCAGCTCCCATCAGAGCCATGGCACGGGCAGTTTCAGGAAACCACTGATCCCAGCATATCGCAACGCCGATCGGGGCATACCGGGTATGCCATACCTTGAAGCCGGTATCGCCTGGTATGAAGAAGAATTTTTCACAATAGCCCGGACTGTCCGGGATATGGGTTTTTCGATAGACGCCCAAGGTGCTACCATCAGCATCAATTAGCGCAATAGAGTTATACAGTGCCTGGTTTTCTCGCTCGTAAAAGCTGACTGGCAACACTACCTCTAATTCTTTGGCAATGTTTTTAAAATGGTTGACTGCTTTGCTGTCTGCCAATGACTGAGCAAGATCGAAGTGCTTTTCATCCGTTTGAATAGGGAAATAAGGTGCCTCAAACAGCTCAGACAGCAGAATAATCTGTGCGCCTTGGGCAGCCGCCTCCCTGACCAGACCTTCAGCCTTTTCCAGATTGCTATCAAGGTCCCAGGTGTAACCGGCCTGAACTGCTGCAACAGAAACATTTCTCATAACAGCATACCTCTGTCTGTTTCTGGCTCGCATAAAAAGAAATTAGATACAAATGCTGTTTTCAAACTGAATCTTTCTGTCCTTTTAATCATTACTGTACTCCTCATTAAGTAGAGATTTATCCAGACCTTCTTTAATCTGTTCTATGGTGATCAGAATATTGATCCTTGGAGCGGAGTTAACTCTTGGAAAGAGATACTCTTTGGAGAGGGACACTCTTTGGAAAGGGATACTTTCTCTGTTCCGGATCACAGCCCAGAATAGGTGAGTCAGAACAAGAGCAGAATCACAGAGGTTCAATTGACAACATTCAGCACATTTACTCGACCTATGTCTTCTAATAAATCCAAACTACCCTCAACAATGGTAGACTAGGGTACTAAATAAATCCTTAAAAAATTGAACAAGTGCGTAAAAAACAGGCAATTAACTATGACTTTCAACTCACACAAACTGGCTTAAAACTATTTAAGCGTTCTCAGTATTATTCGAATCATGCATATGCAGTGCCTGCCCGAAAACCCATCATCCTCTGAAAACAGGCGCTTGTAGCTCAATATAATTTTCGAAGATTTTACCTTTGAACTCTTCTGAATAGCGGGCCATTGATCACTCACTGTCCCCCCCTGTTCAGGTTGTTAAATTCAGGAGAGGCGACAACTATGTTGGTAGAAAACGAAGCAACGCATTTGCTCCCCGCTCAGTGAACTGGTACATGGTTTCAATGAGTTACGGGTTGGCGTTATCATAAGCCTCCGCACTCCGTTCGTCCTGAGCCTGTTGAAGGGCGCAATCTCCGGCCCATGATAGATCTGCCAAACACCCTTCGTCCGTGCATCCTGAGCCGAGCCGAAGGGTGCTCCGGATGAACGGAGATAGTAAACGTCAATCTCATTGAAATGATGTACTAGTCAGGCCAATCAACGTGGATGATTTCTTGTTTCTTAGTACATAAATTTGTAACCGCTCATTTTACGACGTCTTCAAAAACCCCAACCTGACTGCCTACATTTTTCCTGCATTCAACGCAGGAGATACCAACCGTGGAACCAGCAAAAACCATCCGCCCGGCTCAGTGCGCACCAATGGCAGGAAATCATCAAGCAGCAACATGAAAGCGGCCTGAGCCAGAGGGAGTTTTGCCAGTCCCACAATTTGGTTGAAAACCACACAACACAGGAGAATCCTCTACAGTGAAACGCCACGAAATAACGCAGAGAAGAGACAATTTGACCAGCAACCGGATCAGCATCAACAGTTGCCGGTTGAAACTAAAACGAATAGCTGGCCACCAGTGCCATCTGGTCTTTTCCGGCAGTAACCGCATAGTGTGAGACTGCAGGCCCCTGGATAAGGTCTGACAATAATGCGCCGGCAAAACTGCCGAGTGTATTGGCCAGCATATCCTCTGAATCGAAAGTGTCGTCTGTAGCCTCCTTGACCAGACCTGGCACCAGACCGATGCCGGTGGCCAGGGCAATTCTGCCCCAGCGGTTATTACTGGCGATATCCAACCGGCGCAAGCCAAAATCGCTGGCCGCTCCCAGGACCATGGAAATACTATAATGTTGTCGTTTATCTTTATCAATGCTACTGCTCGCTAATGCCGCGACGCTGCCAGCGCCAATGGCGGTAATCCACCAGGCACTGTGTTGATAACCGGGTGAGGGGTCGGCAATGCTCATCTGGTACGGAGTGACGGTTGTAGTACCGTTGGCTGTTTCATCATGGCTAAACGATTCAGCAAAAACACTGGGGGAACAGATAAGGGAGAGCGTCAGGGGAAGTGCCTTTGGGGCAGAGAGGATTCGTTCACAACAACCGGGAGATTTATCTTGAGGTTCCATGCTTGACGACCTTGTCACTGTGGAATGACCTGAATCCAAGTCAACTCACGGGCCAAGGTGTTGCCGCGCCGAAAGTGTCATCGGATTCTCTGCAAGCGGGACAGCAAAAACCGCAGTATGTACAGGAACAACAAACTTCTTCACGGCGTACGGATTTATCTTAAAGAGGCGGTGGTGGAAAAGCAATCACCCTGCCGGGCCGGTAGGACATTGCCAACGGCTCAATATAGGCTTGATAATCCCGAGTTGATCAATGTTAGCCATACCAATAACCGAAGATCTGCCACGATGCCTGAAAACATTGCCCTTCTGACCACACAGGGCTAAAAAGGAATTCCTTTGACCCGGGAGATATACCAGGGGACAGACAACCTATGCTTTTGATGATCGATAATTACGACTCGTTTACCTATAACCTGGTCCAGTATTTTGGCGAACTGGGTGCGCAGACAGCAGTGCATCGCAACGACCAGATCACTCTGGCCGATATTGAGCAGCTGCAACCGCGCCATATTGTTATCTCGCCAGGCCCATGTACGCCAGATGAAGCCGGCATTTCCATGGATGTTATACGACACTTTCAGGGTAAAGTGCCAATTCTGGGCGTCTGTCTCGGTCACCAGAGTATCGGCCAGGTCTACGGGGGTCAGATTGTACGGGCCAGGCAGGTGATGCACGGCAAGGTATCGCCGGTACATCATCACAATGAAGGCGTATTGCAGGGGCTGGCCAATCCGCTGACCACCACCCGCTACCACTCACTGGTGATTGACTGGCAAACCCTGCCAGAGTGCCTTGAGGTGACCGCCTGGACCCAACTGGACGACGGCAGCCATGATGAGATTATGGGCATACGCCATAAATCGTTACCGGTGGAAGGTGTGCAGTTCCACCCCGAGTCCATAATGACGCAACAAGGACACGATCTGCTGGCCAACTTTCTGCGGCAAACGGTGTGATCATTAAGCCCAGCCAACGTGTCAAGGCAACTGCACTGTGCCACAGGCAATGCGGATACTCTTTGCCGATGATGAGTCGTCGTTACCCGTGTGAACCTCCAGAGAGTGACCCCGCAGATCTTCCAGGGTGAGTTGGCTGGCATCGACCGGGGAGTCGGCAATACCAAAGTTATCCACAATCAACAGTGGCATATCACTCTTGTCACCCTCCGCGGCAATCGGCTGGTCACTGTTGCCAGCAGCCAGGGCCGGCGTTGCTGTTTTGTTGTCAGGAGCGCAAGATGGCAGCCGGTGAATCTGGAGAATTAACTCCCCTGCGGGTAAGTCGTGCAGCGCCGGCTGTAAACGAATACCACCGCCGACAATTGGGTGTATATAAATCTTTCCTACTGTCGCCCCAATGCCCGCCGGGGAAACCCTGAACATTTCCACAATGGTTGACTGGGATTTATCCACACACCCTGACAGTAAAACAACACCGGCCAGGGCCAAATATTTCAACCTGCATTTATACATTGCTCACCCACCTCACGGTATTATTCGAGCAAGCCCATTATACGACAGTAGCACCAATTTTCCCGGAGGATTAAAATGGCCGCCAACCAATCCAGAGACAACGCAGGAAACAATGATGCAGGCACAGGTTAAATGGGTCGATAAACAACGCTTTCTGGGGCTGACCCCCAGCGGTAGCTCGGTGGTTATTGACGCCGACCGCGAGCAGAACAGCGCTGCCGGCCCGATGGAAATGGTACTAATGGGTTTGGGGGGATGCGCCTGCGTCGACGTGGTCAGTATTCTGGCAAAAGCCCGGCAGAAAGTCACCCACTGCCATGTGGATATTGAAGCAGAGCGAGCGGATACCGTGCCATCGGTGTTTACTCGCATTAACCTGAACTTTGTCGTACAAGGCCACGACATTAAAGAGTCGCAAGTGCAGCGCGCCATCGGCCTGTCGGCGGACAAATACTGCTCGGTGGCGCATATGCTTAGTAAGGGCGGCGTCGAAATTACCCACAGTTACGACATTCTGCCTGCCGAGTAACCTTAATGGAGCGATGGGAATCGCTCCATTAACAAATCAACGGGCAGGGATTTTCAGATCTTTGTAGTAGAACTCTCTGTCCCGCTCACCAATCTCCCGAAGTATACGACAAGGATTACCTACCGCCACAACATTGGCGGGAATGTCGCGGGTGACAACGCTACCGGCACCGATCACGCTGTTCTCGCCAATAGACACGCCCGGCAGCACCACTGAGTTGGCCCCGATCCAGACATTATTTCCAATGTGCACCGGCACATTGAACTGAGCCGTCTGTCGGCGCAGTTCGGGTTCTATGGGGTGGCCGGCGGTGGCAATGGTGACATTCGGGCCAATCAGCACACAGTCGCCAATGTAGATGTGCGTGTCATCCACCAGCGTCAGGTTGAAATTGGCATAAACCTGTCGACCAAAGTGGGTGTGCCGACCCCAGTTGGCTCGCAGCGGGGGTTCGATGTAACAGTCGGGGCCGATCTCGGCAAACAGCCGGGAGAGTATTTCTTCGCGCTTTTTACTTTCCGATGGCCGGGTCTGGTTGAAGTCGTAGAGGATTTCCAGACACAACGTCTGTTCATCCACCAGCTCTTGTTCATTACAGAAGTAGATCTCCCGGGCGTGCATCTTGCGCTTTGTTTCGATCAGTGACATGGAACATTCCGGCTTGGATTATAAAGGAGGTGCTGCAAAAGATTTAAAACCTCGCCCCATACTGCGGATCATTTCCGCGAAGGAGGTTGTCGCAAAAAGCCTAAAAGCCTTGAACCACCAAGGACACGAAGAGCACAAAGGAAAAGAAAAGCTCTTCGTGCTCTTCGTGTCCTTCGTGGTTCCCTTCATTTCAGGGCCTTTAGCGACACCCTCCATCGCAGGGATGATAAATGGGATGAATCGAGAAGTCATTTGCCACAACCTCAAAGACAGAAACTCACTTCTCGCAACAAATCTCCAACCTTGCAGGAATATCGGCGATAAACTCTTACCTGCCGCTTCCCCCCCCAATCCGACCAGTTAACCTGGAGGCCAACTCATCTGACGACCAGCGAGCAGGTGCAGGTGGATGTGATAGACCGACTGACCACCATGGCGGTTGGTGTTGAGCGCCAGGCGATAACCGTCCTCAGCCACCCCTTCCCGGTGGGCAATATCCCTGGCCACCAGCATCATTTCACCCAGTAGCGACTTGTCATCGGCAGTGGCATCGTTCATGGTGGCGATGTGCTTTTTCGGAATCACCAGAATATGGGAGGGGGCGGCGGGGTTGATGTCTCTGAAGGCCAGCACCTTATCGTTCTCAAAGACGGTATCTGCCGGAATCTGCCCGGCGGCGATTTTACAGAAAAGGCAACTCATTCAGTTCACTCCCGATTAACCGGCATCGACTCGATTTCCCGTTCCCAAAACAGGCTCGCCCCCGCCACGGCGGCAGGGATGATCAACAAATTTAGCAGAGGTACCAGCATGGCCAGGTTTACCATGGCACCAAACGGCCAGCACTTGGTAATATGCGGGCGCAGCCGCAGCTTCATGTCAGTGAACGAGACGCCCCGGTTGTCGGCAGCGTAGTCGCAATACTGGATGGCCATCATCCAGCCATTGAACAAAAACCAGAGCACCGCACCGACCACCGGAATAAACGTCAACAGCAACAACAGTAGCGCCCGGGGCAGATAATACAGTAGCTTGCGCAACTCACGCTCAAGACTTTTGGGCACCACAGAGAGCCAGTCAGACAGTTGCATGTCGGGCATATTGGCACCCTCCATGCGTTGCACTTTTTCGGCCAGCAAGGCATTAAAAGGTGCGGCAATAAAATTGCCAATAATGGTAAAGGTGAAAAACACAACGGCCGCCAACCCCAGAAAAAGCAAGGGCCACACCAGGTACTCCAGGAACGACAACCACTGAGGCACCCAGCCGGTCAGCTGTGCCATCCAGTGGGAAAAATAGCCTGAAGCCCAGTAAACCATACCACTGAACACCAGGATATTGATCAGTAATGGGATCAGGACAAACCATCTCAACTGCGGCAGTACAATCATCGCCAGCCCCTGGGCAAAATAGCCGGGGCCCGATAACGGGTTGTTGTTTTTCATCGCGCTGATTTTCACTTTTATGGAAGTGGCAATAGTACACCAGCAACCGCCATTCCTCTTGCTTTTTCCGCAGCTCCCTCATACCGGTAAGTGGTGAGTATTTATCCTCGCGCAATTGCCATGCCAGAAAAGCAATGGCTATCATATGGGCAAAACAATCCCTATGGAGTACATAATGAGCACAACCCGCCACTGCCGCCTGCTGATCCTCGGTTCTGGTCCGGCAGGTTATACTGCGGCCGTGTACGCGGCCAGGGCCAACCTTAATCCAGTAATGATCACCGGTATGCAGCAAGGTGGCCAGCTGACCACCACTACCGATGTGGATAACTGGCCTGGTGGCAACGAAGGGCTGCAAGGCCCTGGCCTGATGATGGATATGGAAGCCCACGCCAGACGCTTCGGCACCGACATTATTTTTGACCATATCGATGAAGTGGACCTGGGCAGCAAGCCTTATACCCTTAAAGGCAGCAATACCTACACCTGCGATGCCCTGATCATCTCCACCGGCGCCAGCGCCCGCTACCTGGGGCTGGACAGTGAAGAGGCGTACAAGGGCAAGGGTGTTTCGGCCTGCGCCACCTGTGATGGTTTTTTCTACAAAAACAAAGACGTGGTAGTGGTTGGTGGCGGCAATACTGCCGTTGAAGAGGCGCTCTATCTTACCAACATTGCCAGCACCGTTACCCTGGTTCACCGTCGTCAGGAGTTTCGCGCGGAAAAAATTCTGCAAGATAAAATGATGGATCGGGTGCGCAATGGCAACATCCGGCTGGTGCTGGATTCAGTGCTGGAAGAGGTGTTGGGTGATGAGATGGGCGTAACCGGTATCCGGGTGAACAACGTGATCAGTGGTGAATCGACAGAAATACCTGCCCTGGGGTGTTTTATTGCCATTGGCCACACGCCTAACACCGACATTTTTGCCGACCAGCTGGACATGAAAGATGGTTACATCCGGGTCTATGGCGGTTCTGAAGGCAACGCCACCCAGACATCAAAAGAGGGTGTATTTGCCGCAGGTGATGTGATGGACCATGTCTATCGTCAGGCGATCACATCGGCGGGCACCGGCTGTATGGCGGCGTTGGATGCGGAAAAGTATCTGGACGACCTGGACGCATAATCACGAACCCGGGCAGACGCTGCCTGCCCGGGCCGAGGTTATTTTTTCTCAGCGTCTGCGTCGCGAGCTGGCTCGGTAAGATCGTACTCTTCTGCGGCCAGCGCGCCCTGCTCGTCCGGACTTGATTTGGGTGCGTAATCTTTTGGCTGCTCCAGAGGTGGCGTGCGTTCATTGCGACGCTTGGAAATCTTACCCGACAACAGAGCATTGCTGCCCAGCAACGAATCACTCAGACGGTTACGAACCTCTTCATCCCGGCACAGATCATCAGCAGAGTTGGCCAAATGCTCATGGACATCCCGGTAAGTGTCGGTGAGTTTATTGATCAGATGGGCCGATGCTGCAAAATGTTCACCCACACGCTGCTGATAGTCCTTATGCTCCTGTCGCAACTGATCCAGATCGCTGGCCAGCCTGTCGTTACGGAACCTGGTACCGGACATGACGTGGTAAACAAACGCCCCACACAATGCCCCGAACAAAAATGCCAGACTCGCAACAGACCACAAGTTATTCATCTCTTCCACAGTATTGCCTCACTCAACGGAGTCCACGCCCCGGTCATCAAATCATCATACTATGTCCCTGAATGTTTATTGTATTCATTCTGTGGCCGGAGGCCCATAGTTCTGCTAGCTTCAGTCGGTGGTTTTTTCAGGCAGCTTACTGGCATGTTTGCGCTTTGGGAGAGGGGTGCCCGAGTGCTGGAAAATGGCGCTGAACGGAATGAGATAGACCAAGCCGCTTGTTCGTTGTTCTGAAATCTGAAAGCTGGAACAGCGTATACGCAAACACCATGAGCATTTACTCAAGACATGACGTTGATTCTTCAAGCGCAG
>JAQFVO010001242.1 GCA_027942505.1 Endozoicomonas sp.
ACGGATACATGAGAAAGCTGACCTTACCTGATGGTCAGTACACCCGCCGGAAGTGTTACTACCTGAAGGATAAAAGCGTTGCCCTTGAGGCTATCAATTACCTGAATGACATTTACCAGGCTATCCATAGACGCCCGCTGTTCAATGCTGATCAGAAAGCAGCAATCCTGAGACGATTCAAAGAGGCATGATCCATGAACGCAGTAACCCGGCTGCCGCAATGGGTAGCCAATGGCCAGCTATTGACGATTGACGTGGTAATCGTTAAGGTTTCCGATGCCTGGACGCAATTTCAGGCCCGGATTGAGACCCGGTTTTATACAAGGCGCAACAGTCGCCACCAGGGCGATTTTTTTATTGTTGCGGATGCCCCACGCCCCCAGTTTATGACGGGCTGGAAAGGCTACTTTCGGGTAGGCCGGTTTCCTTGTATGCCGGTAGTCTCAACCTTTCCAGCCTGTCACCAATCAAGTTTGAGACCTTGGGTGACAGGTTCCAAAAATACAAAAAACCTGTCTTATGACTGCCTACCGTATTGCCGTTTTGCGCGGCAAAAGCGCCCGTTTATCTGCCCTTTCTGTAACACGTCACCTGACGCTAAACGCCAACAGCTACCGCGAAGCCATGAAGATGGCCGCCCGGCTGAATGCTGTCATTGTTGCCAGCTATCCAGTCATGGGGGCCGCTGCATGAATCGCAAAAGATTACTTGAGAATGCCCTGATTGCGGTCAACTGCCAGAAGGCTGAAGCCCAACGCCAGTTAAAGCAGGCTGAAGCCCTGCACCTGACGGAACTGGTCAAGCACTGGACGCAACAGATCCAAGAGCACGAAGCCACCCGCGTGGGCTTGCTTGAATGGCTGCTCACCCTGGATGGGGGCGACCAATGAACCAGAACTTTAAAGACTGGTGCCAGCAGGTTAAGGATGCAGCTTGTCGGGATTGGCCCGGCATTTTGCAAGCACTGGCCGGACTGGATGACCAGCAGACTGACACCAGGACCAAAAGACGGGGCGCACCTTGCCCCGCTTGCGGGGGAACTGACCGTTATTCATTCAAAGACCCGGATACCGGGGGCTGGGCTTGTCGCCACTGTGGCGGGGGCGATGGCTGGGAAATGCTAAAGCGCGTCAATGGCTGGGACTTTACCCAAGCTGTCCGGGAAGTTGCGGATTATCTGAGAATCGACCCGTTCGATGGCCAGCAACCTGATCCCAAGCAACGCGAAGCAGCCCGACAATTGGCCAAAAAACGACAACAGTCTAATAAAATTCGTCTGGAACACGAACAACGACAACAGGCTGCTATCCATGACCAACAGGCTGGTTATGCCCTGAAAGAATGGAACAACGCCACCCCGGCAAAAGACGACCACCCATATTTAATCAGCCACAAGCTACCCCCGTTTAACTTGCGGGAGATGCAGCACCCCCATTATGGACGCTGTTTATTAGTCCCCCTGATGAATGAAGCTGGTGGACTGCGAAATCTGGAGCGAATCAACCCGGAAGGACTGAAGCGACCCATAAAGGGCGCACAAAAGCAGGGGCTTTATTATCAGTTCGGCCTTGATTCGTGGACGGTGTTTGTCTGCGAAGGCTGGGCCACTGGTGCCGCAATTCATATCAGCTTGCCTTACATGCCGGTGGTGATGTGTGCCATGAGCGCGGGCAACCTGGAAAACGTGACCAATGTAGCCCGCCGAAAGTATCCAGAAAACAACATTTTACTGGCCGCCGACCATGACCCCGCCGGGATCCAGAAGGCTGTCAATATTTCTGCCAAGTATGACCTGAAGGTGGTACTACCCGACCACCCTGGGGATGACTTTTGTGATATGCACGTAAGGGAGTGTTCAGCATGATACAGGACGCATTAAAAAAGGAAT
>JAQFVO010000933.1 GCA_027942505.1 Endozoicomonas sp.
GCGAATTGTGGCAGGTAATCCCGATTTTCGGCGAGGATATCGTCGAGAATTTTCTTGCCAGTGGCCATGTCTGGCACCAGCGGGTTCAGCGACAGAGCCATCAGAGCCTTGTCGTAATCGCCGTACACGGCAGCGTCAATAGCCAGGGTTTCGTACGCTTTCACTTGCTGGAGCAATCCGTTTAGATGGGGTGCCATGGTACCAAACGAGATAGCGTGTGCACCGTCAGCGTCCACCATGGCGTTGATTTCAACCACTGCATCATCGGGCAGGCCACTGATCGCACCATTGTTACGGGTATTAACGACGTTAATCGTTTTTCTGTTGTTCCAGATGGCATCCACCAGATCCAGAGACACTTCAGAGTAATAAGCGCCGCCACGCTTCTCCAGCTGGGTTGGTTTGTGATCCAGATGAGGGTCAGCGTACAGTTCGAACAGCTCCTCCTCAGTCTTCATCACCTGTTCTGCCCGAGTACCGCCCCCTTCAGCCGCTTTCAACTCATCGGCCAGCATCGCCTCTTTCAGGTAAAAGTAGCGGTGGTATGGGCAAGGTACAACACCCAGAGCTTTCAGGAACGCTTTATCCCAGGGCTCTTCCGTGATGTTGTTCATATTCAGGCTGGCTCCGTCGCCTAACAGACGCAGCACTTCCTGAGTCTTGTCTTCGCCGGCAACCGACACTTTGTGGACCCATACCATGTGGTTCAGGCCGGCAAAGTCCATAGAGACTTCTTCCGGCTTCAGATCGAGCATTCGGGCCGTGGCATAGTGCATATTGATGGGAACATTACACAACCCCATGACTTTGACATTGGTGTGCTTGATTACTGCTTCAGTTACCATACCTGCCGGATTGGTAAAGTTGATCAGCCAGGCGTCTGGTGCCACTTCTTCAATATCACGACAAATGTCGAGTATCACAGGAATGGTGCGCAGTGCCTTGGCAAAACCGCCCGGTCCGGTGGTTTCCTGGCCAATCACATGGTAACGCAGGGGAATACGCTCATCACGAGCACGAGCTGCCAGTCCACCTACGCGGAACTGGGACATAACAAACTGCGCACCGCGAATGCCTTCGCGACGATCCAGCGTTGACCAGACCTTGATGTCAACACCGGCTTTATCCAGCATGCGTTGGGTAAACTCTTGAATGATGCCAACTTTACGTGCACCGTCTTCTACATCAACCAGACAGATTTCGGTGACTGGCAGCGCATCAATACGGCGGATAATGCCGTCGATCAGTTCCGGTGTATAGCTACTGCCACCGCCAATAATCGTCAGCTTAAGATTTTTCATGATAGTTTCCTGAAAAGCTGTGCTTTATACCGTTTGCCATGAGCATGGATCAGTCCGACGGTATTGGACGATGAGGTAGCCAATGAGCGAGCAAGAGGATTCGGACGGTAATTCAGCTTTTTCATCGCCTGATGTACACGATCCCGGGTAGCGCCTTTAATCTGGCCGGTCTCATTGAGCACCCGTGAAACCGTTGCCCTGGAAACCCCTGCCAGCTCTGCTACATCTTTTATGCTCGCCATTGTCTTTTTCCCGATCTGGTCTTGCCGCGTTCTTTACCGTGATAAATGGCTGCGTTGCATCGTGTAAAAAATCAGCGGCAAGCCAAGAACTGATAGAGACGAATAATCTCTTCCGCCATGTCCTGCGCCAGCATGGAGTTCATCAGGTGATCCTGAGCGTGCACCAGCAGCAGATTAACCGGAACCTTGCCTTCGCCATTGTCGGCAGCGATCAGCGCGGTCTGCATTTTATGGGCCAGCCGGCCGGCTTCGCGGGAGTTGGCCAGAGATATTTCCGCTTTGTCGTATTCTCCACAGCGGGCGTGTGCCATGGCTTCAAGCGCCTGGCTCTTGGCTTCGCCGGATTTAACAATCAGTTCCATTACGACATTATCGACGTTCATGTGAGGTCTCCTGAAAACAAGGGGGTAGTGGCTCCCACCGGTCCGGCCGGTGGGGCAGAAAGTATTATGCGATGGCTGGTTTACTGGCAGTGCCGGTCTGGGTGTCGGAAGCAGTCACCTGCTCCTGAGCCATAACCTGCTTTTCGTAGGCTTTGAAGAATGGGTAGTAGATCATGATATCGATGACCATCAGTACCGCCGTCAAGATAGAAGCCTTGAAGGCCCAGCCAGCACCCCAGGCAGCACCGATCAGTGCAGGGGCAGTCCATGGAGTCACGGCGATGGCTTTGTCAACGACACCGGTATTCACGGCGACGTAAGCGATGATCGCGTTCACCACCGGCGCTATGACAAAGGGGATGAACAGGGTCGGGTTCATGACCACCGGGGCGCCGAACATGACCGGCTCGTTGATCTGAAAAGCACCAGGCAGGAAGCTCATACGGCCAACACTGCGCAGGTGGGCGGTCTTGCTGAAGCACATCAGGATTACCAGGGCGAGGGTTGCACCGGCACCACCAATAAAGATGTAGAAGTCCCAGAAAGGCTGAGTAAACAGGTTAGGTACAGTTTCACCAGCAGCATAAGCTGCGGCATTGGCACCGATATTGGCCAGGAAGATAGGCGACAAAATACCGACAACAATGTTGGCACCATGAATACCGGCAAACCAGAGCAGTTGGCAGAGCAGCAGCGCACCAATAATGGCAGGCAGGCTGTTGGAAGCAGAGACCAGCGGCTTGAAGATGGTCATTACCGCATCAGGAATCTGCATGCCCAGGTTGGATTGCACAAACAGGCTCAGTGGGTACAGAGTAACAAAGATCGCCAGGACCGGCACCAGCAGAGCGAACGAGGCTGCAATGGCCGGTGGGACCTGCTCAGGCATACGGATGGTGATGTTGTACTTTTTCAGAATGCGCGTCAGCTCCACCGAGAAGTAAGCGACCAGCAGCGCAGTGAAGATACCGGTACCACCAAAGTGGTTCAGTGGCAGCGCCCAGCCTTTTTCAGGGGCAGCAACCAGCAGGAATGACATGGCCGACAGTGCAGCCGCACCGATGGCGTCCATCTTATAGGATTTGGCCAGAGAGTAGGCGACGCCCATGGTAATGAACAGGGACATAACACCCATACTCATGGTCCAGGGCATGACGATGGTGGGGCGATGGACAGCAACAAAGTCCAGCCATGCACGACCAAAGGCGTTAGTAGTGTCAGCAGCAAAGGGAGGGTTGGCAAAAATCAGGATGAAACTGCCGACAATAATGAAGGGCATGGCCACCAGAAAGCCATCGCGCAGTGCTGAAATATGACGTTGAGCACCCAGCTTACCGGCTATCGGCCCCAGCTTCTGCTCTACAAATTGTATGAGTTGATCGTACAGTTTCATGATTAATACCCGTTTATTTTTACCCGCAATCCGCTCTTGGCAACCCGGCATCGTTGCCGTGTGCATTGTTGCTATACAGTGCTTTCCAGCAGAGAAAGGGCCTGATCGAGAACCTGTTCACCTTTCATCATGCCGTAGGCCATAGGGTCAATGGCTTCTACACGCTTGTTCAGTCTGGCTGCCTCGGCCTGAAAATCGGCCAGCTTGAACTTTACCTGCGGACCTAAGAGGCATACGTCGTACTTTTCAATGGCATCACTGAAGTTAGACATGGCAATGGCAGCAATCTTTACTTCCAGGCCACGCTCAACTGCGGCCTGTTCCATTTTCTTTACCAGCATGCTGGTAGACATGCCTGCGCTGCAGCAGAGGAAAATCTTTTTCATTACGTTGGCTCCATTATTCAAAGAGAAGTCAGTTTTGATGGCCCGGTACAATCGTGACGTCATCTCTCGCCTGTGCAAGAGAGTGAGAGGAAGTGCGTTCTGATCAGGTACTGAACCGAAAACTGTGAGCAGGGTCTCATTACGGCGACAATAAGATCACAGAGACAATCATTATGCAATCGGTTTCTGCAACCGGTTGCA
>JAQFVO010000961.1 GCA_027942505.1 Endozoicomonas sp.
CTTTTGGCCAACGCCCCTGCGGGGCAATTGCGTGAAAAAACGTACTTAGTCTAGGCGAATACAGTTACACCTCAAGCTTGGAAAATGCCTTGTGCCCCGACGCCGTTGCGAATCAGCTGGTATTTTTTTTACCGGGGTATAAAGCCCCGCCGGAATCTGGCTGAAAAGCAGGGTACAGAGCGGCAATTTTGCGATCCTGCTCCTGTCGGTCTATGCCTTTTGTGCAACTGATGAATGGGAGGTATCGGTTGCTTTGGCTGATCTCGATCAGGTCGAGGAAATCCTGTCTGAATCTGGTGTTAGGGTGGTGTATGAGTACATCATAAAAACTCCGTGAGCTGAGCAGTTTTGCTTTCAGGGCGGGGATGAAATTGCAGTAGTACCCGGACCTCACTTTCGACACGACGATGACTATCAGGTTTTCTGCCGACCCATGGGGTGAGGCCGGGTTTACGCGATCATCAGTGAGCAGGAACCTGATCAGGGACGTGTTATTGAACAAAAATGCCTGGCCGAGCAGGTTGATGCGAGCTGGAGTTGTCGGGAAATCAGGGAATTTCAATTTTTTTATCCCTTGCACCCAGGGAAAAAAGGTTTTCTTGTCGAAGTCTATAGCACCGTTAAGATTGGTTTTTGGATGGCGGGCAAACTGCAGGCAGAGCGGCTCCGTCTTGTCAGGATCCCAGTTTTTTAACAGGCTGGTCATATTCAGAAGTTCAAGTGAGGTTAAATTCAGATGTTCAAGTGAGGTCATGTCCGTATCAGCAAGGGTGGCAATGCCATAGGGCGTATTTGGGTCAGCATCGTAATCTTCAAGAAGAGTTTTGATGATCTGCGGGGTGTAGTAGAGAATGGGTTCGATGAAGCCGTGACGAGTCCACAAATAGCCACAACCCAGAGGATATTCGCTCTGCCATTCGGTTAGCGTCATCACATCTTTAGCCGAAGCGCCGAATTCCAGCAGAGCTCTCAGGGCTTCGACATGACCGTGGCTGGCTGCATGATGGCCGGAGTTCGGTTTTTCTTGCCGTGGCGAATGTTCGGATTCACTGTGTCGGGGCAGGAACGGGCGGAAAGTATACGTTTGATGGTGGTAACATCGTTATTTCCAGCGGCTCGCATCAAGGCTGCCTTCTCTCCTT
>JAQFVO010000964.1 GCA_027942505.1 Endozoicomonas sp.
AAAACGCCGATAAATAGCCTCAGTGCGAAGTTATACCGGGTCTGATTTGTAGTCAGGAGTTGTCTTTAAATAATTTCCACATTTCAGGACGCCACCCGCCACCCGCCACCCGCCACCCGCAAAGACCCGACTGTTTATGCTTTTGCGGGCAGCAGGTGGCTTCCCCGGAAATGTGGAAATTATTCCAGTACGAACTCCTTAGAGGAATCCAGGGAACACCAGGTTCTGTGTTGGGAATGGTTCAGCAGGCCACCCGTACCCCTCTCAGTCTGACCTGAGCATGAACGGAGTCTGAAACACCAGATCCAATGAAAAGCTATTGCTCCTTCTTATCATCTGCATAACGACCGTACAGTGCACCCATGCCAAACATAAAGGCAGAGACTCCGACCGACAGACCAATCAGCGTCAGCGGGCTCAGTCCACCAGCCAGCGACAGGGCGGCTGAGGCGGCCGGTGCGGCACTGGTCGGCAGCACTTCCGGGAAGATCGACACAGGCGATGCCATTGACATCTGTGTCACAGGTACCATTGAGGTACCGTTAAGAGCCATGTGTGAAGAGTTGAGGGAGTGGACAGCCAGCCCGGGCGGCGGAGCCATTGGTGTGTTACTCAGGGTCATAAGGTTACCTGGCGGCAATGGCGGGACCAATGGCGGACGTGGTGTTGAGCTCGGGAACGCTTCGGCGCTGACCACTGTCCCTGCTGGAGAGCTACTCGCTGGCGAATAAGAAGAGAGCACGGCAGTGGTCGAATCGGCAGGCATGACTGGGTCAGCAAAAGCCATCGTTGAATTGGCGACCGTTGGCTGAAGTGCGGTTGAGTTTGCCATTGCCGTGGTGGTATCGCTGGTGCCCAGCTGAGGTGCCGGACTGGCAACGCTGGATATCATGGTGGGGGAGGGGGGCACACCCACCGCGCTGCTGCTAGAGAGGACAGAAGTTGTTGCTGCGCTGGAGGATTGAGTTGTGTCGGCCATTACCGTTGATGAAAGTACAGGGTCAGTAAAAGCCATCGTTGAATTGGCGACAGTCGGCTGAAGTGTGGTTGAGTTTGCCATTGCCATGGTATCGCTGGTGCCCAGCTGAGGCG